>JANTFJ010000079.1 GCA_024763495.1 Desulfobulbaceae bacterium
AACTTTCTGACTTGAGATAAGTATTTGAAGTCATATAACATCACCAATAAAACTCGCTCGTCATTCCGGCATGTCTTTAGCCGGAGGTAAGCGAGGAGCGAGACTCCGATCCATAAAGTTAGCCGATGATCCCTGGATTCCGGCTAAAGACTTGCCGGAATGACGATATATCTATGCTGCAAATTGTATAATTTATAGAAATCATTAATAAAACAACAAGTCAAAAAGTTGAGTTTATAAATATAGTCCCTGCGGAAGTCGGCTCTCTGGACGGTTCATGTAATGAGCTTTGCTTCATATTTTTTGTAAGCGTTCACCAGTATCTCACGGAGTCGGAGTTTATGCCCTGTTTTTAAGGGTGCTTACCATCTTTAGAACCAATTCCATGGCCAAAATAGAATCAGACGCACTGAAAGCTAATCTCCAGGAAACCGCTGTTGGTGAAGTTGTTATTCCCGCCTCCATGACTGTGCTCAGCGAGATTGTCGCCAACATGAAGGGCATCCGTAACTCCATTGACAATCTTCTCTATGAGATTCATCATCCTTACCGTAACTGGAATTTGATTATTCCCAAACTGCGGGCCTTTGTCCTGAAAAACGCGGCCCTGTACCAGAAGAACCCCAAGGGGCCGGAGGCCTTCAGCCGTTTTACCGATATTTTTTTTCAGGCCCTGGAGGAGTCCCGGCGAAATCACACCCTGCTGGGCCTGACCATGGAATCTCAGCTCGCCTATATAGATAAAATCGTGGCCATGGATCCTGCCTCGGTTTTACGCTTTGAGGAAGCCTTTGCCAACTGTTTCAACCGGCTGCTCCGGCTGGATGACCAGATTATCATGTTCATGGTTCAGGGCCGTCATCCCATGAAAAAAATCGCCTCTTTTCTGCTTAAATTCAACCGGGAACAGCAGATTGAGGCTGATCACAGATACGATCTCCGCCCTGTCGGTCGCCTTATGCGGCGCGTACTTATTTTAAACTATCAATACTGGCTGGCGGAAGATGATCCCCTGCCCTGGTTCCTGGAACAGTGCGACACCATGTGCAATGACTGGCAGGCAGGCCGCCTGTTTAACGCTATTTCCCACAATGAGCTGAAAAAACATTTAGAGATTGTTAAAAATATTGACATTGATGCTACTCCGGAAAAACTGGCTGATATCCTTCAGCTTCCGGCCCATATGGATCTGGTTCGACTTTACAAAAAAATTCCGGAAAAACTGGCCGAATTACAACAAAAAGAGGATGCAGGCTTAGAAAGCAGCAACATAGACCGCTTTGCCGAAAACCGGAAACTTCTTTTTCTCTTCCGCATTATGAAAACCAGTGGTCTTTATCTGATTCACGAAGAGACCCTGCGTGAAATAAACCGCAGCCTGGTAAATCTTATCCGCCGTCAGACTTTTGATGAAATAAAATCATTTCTCCTTACCACCCTGCAGCTCTTAAAGGCTAATGTCAGAAGATACCCACATACATCCATGCAATGTATCCAGGTGCTTGGTACAGAAGTTTTTAAACGAGGCAACAGCAGGCTGGTTGAAACTTTTTTATGGGAAGTTGTCCGCTTCGGCTTTCAGTATGCCAATGTTATCGGGGTGGACGAGGACTGGCAGCCTATTACCAATCCGGCTCATCTGGCCAATATCAGGGTCTGGCTCAACCTGATCATGCAGGAGCCTAAATGGTGTTCAATCCTTTTTTCCGCCCTGATCATCAATCTCAATCTTTCCGGAACCTGCGTCAAGGATACGGATCTCTTTCAGCGTGATATTACTAAACTCCTCAATCATCCAATAGAACCTGTTTACAATCTGGTTAAGCAATTTGCCAAAATAATGCCGGTTTTTTTTAATGAAATAGGAGCAGAAGGTTATTTGCGCGAAGTTTCAACAGAAATTGACGAAATACATAAACGTCAGGATGTTCTTATTCATTTTCTTCGCAAGCAAAGCCATGTAGAAAGTTCAAACCTGATTGTCGGCTTTATCCAGGCTATTATTGTTTTCTGGAAAACCAGGGATCGGGAGGAGTTAAAAGATTATCTTCCGGAAGAGGTCTTAAGTCAAATAGCGACAGAAGGGGTATTTATTGATGATCTTCATATTCTGGTCAAGCGGGCTTTTGAGCTTGACCAGATTAACAGCGAACAGGATCTGCTTGATTGGGATCAGGACAGGATAAGAAGTTTTCTCGACAAACAACGTGACCTCAAACAGGTGGAGATCAATCGGTTTTTTCTACTGGTCAAGATGTATAAGCTGCTGGATCAAAAATACAATCTCAACCTCCGGGAAATGCGTCACCAGCTTGAACAGGCAATCAGTGGCGGTTTTCCGGAAATGGAAGAACTGCTGACCGACCTGCAAAAATGCGACACCTTTCATTGCCTCAGTTCCCTGCTTGGAGCCCTGGAAAAATTAAAGGAAATAATTCTCAGTCCCGACACTTTTGAAGTCAGGGAAGATATTTATTACAAACGCCATATTGCTGTTGATATTCCCTCAGTGTATGGCCGTTACAGTGAGAAAAAATTTGACGCTCTCGGCCTGACCTTTCGCCTGGAGGGACTGGCCAATATCTATCTGGAAAAATTACCGGCCACGGTAAATCTCTCATTTATAACCAAGGCTACTTTTTTAAGAATTGTCAAATGCCTGCGTCTCTATCTCCGGGCCTTGAAAATCGATGGGATTGCCAGTCGCCGCCTGGAGACCTATGTTTCGTTATTAACCAGCTCCCTGGGCATCAAACGTTTCTCCTATACCCAGTATCTTGATATCTGCCGGGGTCTTTCCGAAGGCGTGAAAGATGTAATCTATGCCTATTACACCAATATCCACCAGAACAATCTATCCATAATAATTCCCCAGATCGGGCCGGAAAACCTGCTGGCCAAGTACCGCAATCTCTGGCATCGGGCAAAGGACAACCCGGAACTGCCCACCAAGGACAGTGTCCATCGTCTGTCCGAAGCCTTTCTTCGTGATCTGATTGCCACCACCTTCGGTCTCCAGCATCTGGACAATTTTATTACTCGAATTTCCCAGACCCTTGAACAGCAGCGCGAGGTACTGGATGAAAAAAGTCTCGACCTGTTAATGAGTTATAATCCAAAAAAGGTTATTCACCTGCTCCACCAGCGTAATCCCCAGGCCAACAACCTGATCCTCCTGGGCAACAAGGGGTTTAATCTCACCCTGCTGGCCGGGGACGATAAACCTGTACCTCCCGGCTTTATCATCACCACCGAAATTTTCCGCTGTTGGCGGGTAGTGCGGGACTTTTTTAAGGCCAGGGATGAATTTATGCAGCAGGCCCGCCAGTCCATGAATTTGCTTGAAAGAAAAACGGGCAGAATTTTCGGTGACCTGGAAAATCCTCTGCTGGTCTCGGTAAGAAGCGGCGCTGCTATTTCCATGCCCGGTATGATGGCGACAATTCATAACGTTGGTCTCAATCAGGATATAGTAGAAGGCTTTGCCGAGGCCACGGGCAAAGAATATCTGGCCTGGGATAATTACCGGCGTTTTCTGCAATCATGGGCCATGACCAAGGGAATTGAGCGAGAAGTTTTTCAACGGCTGATGAACGAGGCCAAAGCTCGGTATAAGGTCAGGGTAAAAAGTCAGTTTTCCTCTGTTCACATGAAAGAACTGGCCCTGAATTATCAACAGACAATTCGGGAACTGGGCATTGATATTCCGGATGACCCCTGGCTGCAGCTCACAGGTGCCCTGGAAATGGTTCTTCGTTCCTGGGATGCTCCCAAGACCAGGGGATACCGCAGTTTAATGGATGTCTCCGACTCCTGGGGAACAGCAGTTATTATTCAGGCCATGGTCTTTGGTAATCTGGGGCGGGAATCAGGCAGCGGGGTAGTTTTTACCGCCCATCCATACCGTAAAGTTCGCAGGGTTGCTCTCTGGGGCGATTATGCCTGCGGCGATCAGGGCGAGGATATTGTCAGCGGCCTGGTCAATACCTATCCTATTTCCGTTGAACAGGCAGAGATTGATGGTCGGCCCATAGCCTTCAGCCTGGAAAAAAAATCTCCGGAAACTTATCAGGAGCTTTTGAACATTGCCAGGGATCTGGTCTATGAAAAACATTGGAATCCCCAGGAAATAGAATTTACCTTTGAAGGGCCGAGGCGCTCTGATCTCTTTATTCTCCAGACCAGGGATATGATTACCATCAAGAAGAAAGAACGATTTAAGGTTTTTACCGATGACGCTGAAAACAGTGATGCTTTCCTGGCCAAAGGAATAGGGGTAAGCGGCAGTGCCCTGGCAGGCCGGGCCGTATTCAGCGAAGAAAATATTAATACCCTGCGCCGGGAAGACCCGGACTCTGCCCTGATCCTTATCCGCCAGGATACTGTCCCGGAAGACATCAGGGAAATTTCCCAGGCCGACGGCCTGCTTACTGCCAGGGGCGGCCAGACATCCCATGCTGCCGTGGTTACCCTGCGCCTGGAAAAAACCTGCGTGGTGGGCTGCCAGACTCTCCAGGTTTTTGAGACCGGAGAATACTGCCTGGTCAGCGGCCATAAAATTAAATTCGGCGATCCCGTCAGCATTGACGGCAGAAAAGGACTCTTCCTGAAAGGCTCCCATCCCACTGAAGAGCAGGTACATATTCTACCTATTTAAGGCACGGGTAAACGCTTAGAGACTTGAATGTTGCAAAGATTTACTCCCTGGTGGTAACTACTCATGGGGTAAGCGCCTAATGAGTGCAAACGTCTGTATTTGTAACTGATTGCAGGGTGCCGGAGATTTTCGTGATCAGACTGACGCAGCATACTGGTGCTATGTAAGACAGGCTGATCGCGGAAATATGCGGTGCCCTGTGAGCCGTTACCCCTGGTGAACGGTTACGGAAAAATAACCGCTCCTGTACTTAAAAAGCCGGAACCTGGCCCGAAAAAGAATAATCAAGCATGGTGTCCCCAGGATTACCAGGATGCACTGTTGCCGACTGACCTCAAGTTGACACATAAACGGAATATAACTATAATTGTAACTACTCACATGGTAAGCACCTTGTCCTGGTTAACCACCGTATTTGTAACTGGTTGCAGGGTGCCGGAGATTTTCGTGATCAGACTGGCGCCGCATACTGGTGCTATATAAGACAGGCTGATCGCGGAAATATGCGGTGCCCTGTGAGCCGTTACATGGCAAGAATGTTACGTTAACTCTTAACTTGTAACTATTATGAAAAAAATTCTGTTCTTAAACCTACTGTTATGTTTGTTGTTGCTTGGTTGCTACAAATCAATGCATCGACACCGGCCACCTTTGTCCAGGCATCATTCATCCTCTAATCACCAGGTCGCAGCAAGGCGACAGATGCCGGAAAATGAAAGTTTGCGGGAAATTGTCAAAGAAAAATATCCTGACGGCAGTGTTATTATAGGAGCTACAATCGCTGCCCGGTCTCTTGGAACAAAAACAGGGATGATTTTAGACCGGGAATTCGGCTACGTAACTCCGGAAAACGATTTTAAACAAACTACTATCCATCCTGACCCCCGGACATGGAATTGGAGACTGGCTGATAAATGGCCGCAACATATTATCGAAAATAAGCAGATTTTGAGAATGCATTGTCCCATTGGCCCACAATGTTCAAAATGGACGAAAAGTGATAACAGAACAGCACAGGAACTTATCGTCAATGAAGAGGAATTTCTTACGGAGGTCTGCAAACGCTATAATAATAAACAGGGCATTGAATATATGGATGTAGTCAATGAGACTGTAATTGATGGGAAATGGCATAAAAATAAACCGGGAAACAAAAAATGGGAATGTCCCTGGTATATTATTGGACTGGATAAAGACCGAAACAGAACCCCGCTCTACATAAAAAAAGCCTTTATAATCGCTGAGAAATATGCCCCGAATTTAAAATTTATCTACAACCATCATGAAGATCCCACAAAATATAAGTCATGGAATCTGATAAAAGAAACTATAAGTTATTTAAGAAATCAGGGTCTGAGGGTTGACGGAATAGGCTGGCAGGCTCATGTAGACAATAACTGGGCCACCAAAGACAATTTAAATGATCTCGAGAGATTAATTAGATGGGCGCATGCTAATAACCTTGAATTTCATGTTACGGAAGCAAGTGTATGGCTGAAGCATGGTCACAGTAAAAAAGATTTTGAAGAACAGGCTTTTACATATCAGGCAATTCTTAAGGTGTTACTCAAAAATCATTCTACCGGCAGGGTCGGTTGGAACACATGGCATGTTGATGACGGTCATGGGTGGCGCAGAAAATTGTCTCCGGCCCTGTTTGATGCTGCTTACAGGCCGAAGCCGGCATATTTTGCCATACGAAACGCCCTGGAAAATAACTGAAACAGCAAGGTAACTGCTCAGGGGGCGCTGCCATAGCGCTCAATAAAGTACACCCAGGTGGCGATAACCACATAACTGTAAGGAATTCAGGGGCACCGCCATGCGCGTGCTCCACGCCCTGCGATAATACATCGGTATATCGCAGGATAGAAGTGTGCGCGGGGTGGTATTCATGAAGCGCTTACCCCAGAGTAGTCAGACAGCAAGTTCTCCCCCAAAAAGGGTATTACCAATCGGGCGGGATTAAATCCCGCCCGATTTTTTTAATATTCGAACAGCCTCCTGGTTTCGAAGTCTTCGTTTATCAGCTTAGAATGACAGGCTCAAGGTAACGCCGCCATAGATAAAATCACTGTCATCTCCATCAACGCTGCTGTTTTCAATCATATCCTCCGCATCGCTGCTCAGGGCGAACGAATAGTAAATCTCCGGCGTTATGGAAAAATATTTGTCCAGAGGAAAGGTCATGGAGGCAGACAGCAAACCATCGTGAAAATCACTGTAAGAATCATTTGCCAGCCCGTCGCCATCAAGATCAACGTCATCGCTCAAGTCATAGTAGCCGACCTGAGCGCCCAGATCGAGAGTATACCCTTTGGAGATTTCGATTGAATGCGAAATTCCTAAAGTTATATAAACACCAGGGTAATTATCAGTATCCAGATATATACTCAATGTTGGTGAAAGCAAAGTCTTCAGTGATGTCGTCACATACCATTCCTGGGTGTCATCCGCACCATCCAGGGCATAATAGATATAACCTGCCCCATAATCAGCAAAATTGCATGATCCATCATAAGAGATGGTCATATCTGTTTCGTTAAATTCCGTTGTTTCGGTGTCAAAATGATCCGTATCAAAATTTCCCCAGAGATTAAAGCCAAACCCCTTGTATGATACGGTCATCGAGGGCTGCAGGACAATGCTGTCCTGGCTCAGTTCATAGCCCCGCCAGATATACTGGCTCAGGGCTGAAACACTGAGTTCAGCTTCGGGTTTTTCTTCTTCGGCCCAGACTGAATTCGCGATAATTCCGCTCGCCAGGATTCCTGTTAGAGCTAATCCGCTGATTTTTAACATTTTCTTTTTCATCTCTTTCTCCTTTTAAATTAGAATTTTCC
Organism: Desulfobulbaceae bacterium; assembly: GCA_024763495.1. Classification (GTDB taxonomy): domain Bacteria; phylum Desulfobacterota; class Desulfobulbia; order Desulfobulbales; family SURF-16; genus JANTFJ01. Next base: position 7,501 of record JANTFJ010000079.1, read on the forward strand.
GGCTGAAGGCCCCCTTCAGCCACTTCCAAAAAGCTTACAGGTGATTGTTGTCCGAGAATAGACATTTTTTCTCAAATCAGGTAAGCGAGGCACCAGACTTCACAGAAAGGACATCCTCGGACAGCCTCTAACCTCTTATTTGAAAATCATGATAGGCGTTCGCGCCATGTTCTCCGACATCAAGACCTTCCATTTCCTCTTCTTTACTGACCCGCAGACCAACTGTCAAGTCAATAACTTTAAAAAGGATAAATGCCACCCCAAAGGACCAGGCAAAGGCGGCACCAATACCAATGAGCTGGGTGGTTATAATTTTCATGGTTGTGCCGCCCATGTTAAACAGGCCGGCGGCCAGGGTTCCCCAGGCTCCGCATATACCATGGACGGAAACCGCGCCGACCGGATCATCTATGTGCATTCTGTCAATGATAACAACGGAAATGACTACCAGCACACCGGAGGCAGCACCGATAATAATTGAACTTATCGGGCTGACATTGGCGCATCCCGCCGTAATTCCGACCAGCCCAGCCAGTGCCCCGTTAAGACTCATGCCGACATCCGGTTTCTTAAACATAATCCATGAGGTTACCATTGCCAGGATAGAACCGGCAGCAGCAGAGAGGTTAGTGTTGACAAAAATCATGGCAATACTTTTATCGGCCGTGGTGGTTGAGCCGGGATTGAAACCGAACCAGCCCAGCCAGAGGATAAAAACACCCAGGGCTGCCAAGGGTATATTATGACCGGGAATTGCCCTTACTTCACCTTTTTTACCATATTTACCGAGGCGGGGGCCAAGAACAATGGCTCCGGCCAGGGCTGCCCAGCCCCCAATGGAATGAACAACAGTAGAGCCGGCAAAATCGATAAAACCCAGTTTCTCCAGCCAGCCGCTACCGTTAAACAGGCTGCCCCAGGCCCAGCTGCCAAAAATCGGATATATTACAGCACAAAGAAAAATACTATAAATCAAATAGCTGGTGAATTTTGTCCTTTCTGCCATGGCACCTGAAACAATGGTTGCCGCGGTAGCGGCAAAAACACACTGGAACATCCAGAATGCCAGAATCCAAGGATCGCCGTCCGGAGTCCAGCCGCTTAAGAAGAAATCACTGGTGCCGAAAAAACCAGTACTTGAGGTGCCGAACATCAGGCCAAAGCCCACCGCAAAAAAAGCAATGGAGCCCATGGAGAAGTCCATCAGGTTTTTCATCATAATATTTACCGCGTTCTTGGCCCTGGTAAATCCAGCCTCAACCATGGCAAAGCCGGCCTGCATGAAAAAAACCAGACAGGCGGCAACCAGAGTCCAGAGGTAGTTGGCATGAGCCTGAACCAGATTGATAGCCTCAGCGTTGGTAACAGGGGTAGGTAATTCATCAGCGCCCCAGGCAAGGGTCGGCAGCAACAGCAGAGTTATGGATAGAAATATTTTTTTCATGTTGTCTCCTTCTTTATCACATTAATTAAGCTGGTTGATTTCTAAATCGCATCTTCGTTTTTTTCTCCGGTTCTAATCCGGCATATTGATTCAACAGGGATGACGAAAATTTTGCCGTCCCCGATCTGGCCGGTCTTGACGCTCTCGATTATTGTCTCGATAACCTTGTCGACCATGCCGGCATTGATAACGATTTCCACTTTTACCTTGGGGATAAAATCCACTACATACTCGGCTCCGCGGTAAATTTCCTTATGCCCCTTTTGTCTGCCAAACCCCTTAACCTCACTGACGGTCATGCCATGCACTCCCAAATCATGCAGGGCTCCTTTAAGTTCATCAAGCTTGAAAGGCTTAATAATAGCTTCTATTTTTTTCATGGCATCTCTCCTTAAAATCTCCTTAAAAAATGTGCGATATTTTCATGATAGCGATCAATAAACCACACCTTGACTTTTGAGAAGGCACGGCCTGTAAGCGTTTCAGGGATGCCGCCATGTGCCCGTTTCAACGCTCGC
>JANTFJ010000080.1 GCA_024763495.1 Desulfobulbaceae bacterium
AGAAGGCACGGCCTGTAAGCGTTTCAGGGATGCCGCCATGTGCCCGTTTCAACGCTCGCGATAATACATCAGGTATATCGCGGCGTTTAAACGGGTGAAGGGTGGTGTTCATGGAGCGCTTACCTTTTTTGTATTGCACCCATAGTCAGACGTAAACCGGGTTGATGGCAAAATATGCGGTGCCTGTGAGCAGTTACGGATATTGTTAAAATTTGTGGGGGGGCTTACCCTCATCTCTGCGAATTTATTTCTGAGTAAGCCCTTAACGCGGGGAGGTGATTGAATGAATATTCGAATACAGCAGAGGATCAGCTCTTTTTCATAAAAATATAAATTGCCAGGCTGAAAAGAATTGCCGCAAAAATTTTTTTAAAATTAGCGGTAGAAACATGTTCCAGCAGCCTGGCCCCGACCTGGGCGCCGACAATACCGCCGACACCGAGCAGAAAACCGGCCCGGTAATCAACATTTTCCAGCCTGCTGTGAGCCGCCAGGGCGGAAATTGAAATAATCATAATAGCCAGGAAGGAAGTACCCACTGACTTCTGGGCGCTGTAGCCCAGGAAAAGCAGGAGAGGAATCAACAGGAATCCTCCGCCCAGCCCGGAAAAGGCAGCACCAAGACCGACAATTATGCCGCCGGCCACAAATACCAGAGAATTATCCAGATAATTAACGTAACTACTCATGTGGTAAGCTCCTGGCCCAGATAAACTGGAAGAGAAATTAAGGTTCTGGACTCTGTTTAATACTCGCTTGACGGGTATAAGTCCCTTAACAGTAGATGAAAGTTATTTATTTCGTAAGCGAGGAACGAGACTCCGATCCAGAATGCTGCTTAATGTCTATAGATTCCGGCCAACTACATGCCGGAATGACGTTATAGAAATTGTCCAAATTTTAGCAGACCTACGGTTGGGTGCCACCACCACATATGAAGAAGTTACCAAAAATCAAAACAAAAAATTGTTTAGACAATGGCCCTAAGCGCCTAAGTCCACTTCCACTTTTGTGGGTTAGTGACTACCCTTATTCTTTCGATCTAAACGACGAAACTGGATGGCTTCGGCAACATGATCCGCCTTAATGTTTTCAGATTGATTCAGGTCAGCGATTGTCCGGCTTATTTTCAATATTCGATGATAAGCCCGGGCCGAAAGGCCAAGGTGGTCAATAGCCTGTTCAAGCAAATGCCGAGAAGTTTTATCAAGGGAGCAGCTATTTTTTATATCCCTGTTACTCATCTGGCTGTTACAGAAAATTCTTTTATCACCGGCAAATCTCTCCACCTGGATTACCCTGGCGGCAGAAACTCTTTCTTTGATGGCTGTCGAAGATTCACCGGCAGCCTCACTGGTCATTTCTCGAAAAGGTACGGCAGGCACCTCAAGATGGATATCAATTCGATCAAGCAGGGGGCCGGAAATTCGATTTTCATAGCGTTTGATTTCCTGGGGAGAACAGACGCAGTCGTGGCGGAAATCACCCCGATGTCCGCAGGGACAGGGATTCAAGGCGGCAACAAGGACAAAACGGGCCGGAAAACGTAAGGAGGTTGCGGCCCGGGCAATAACAACATTACCCGCCTCAAGGGGCTGGCGTAAGACTTCAAGAACATTTTTTTTAAATTCAGGCAGTTCGTCCATAAATAAAATTCCATTATGGGCCAGGGACACTTCGCCGGGCCGGGGAACCCGACCGCCGCCAATCAGTCCGGCATCAGAAATCGTATGATGGGGGGCGCGAAAAGGCCTGGTGGTCATTAAGCCTTTTTCCTCCGGCAGTAAGCCCATTACTGAGTAAATCTTACTGGTTTCCAGGGCCTCCGCAAAGCTCAGTTCAGGCAGAATAGTCGGCAGCCTGCGGGCCAGCATGGTTTTGCCGGAACCGGGCGGGCCGGTCATCAGGATATTATGACCGCCGGCAGCGGCAATCTCCAGGGCCCGTTTGGCATGTTCCTGGCCCTTAACCTCGGAGAAATCAACTTCATATCTGCTGTTTTGCCGGAAAAGATTTTCCAGATCAACGGTAACCGGAGTTATGGGTTTATTTCCGGCCAGGAAGTCAACGGCCTGATGGAGATGGGCAACCGGAATCACCTCCAGGCCCCTGACAATTGCCGCTTCCAGAACATTTTCCTCCGGCACCAGAATGCCCTTCAGCCCCTGCTTTTCAGCAGCCAGGGCCAGGGAAAGAAGACCGTGAACCGAACGTATCCGGCCATCGAGCGACAATTCGCCAATTGCGCCGTAATCATTAAGTAAATCTTTACTGAAAAGTTCTGCGGCCGCCAGAATCCCCAGGGAAATCGGAAGATCATAGCCGGTTCCCCCCTTTTTAACGTCAGCCGGGGCAAGATTGATAACAATACGGCGATTGGGAAATTGATAACCACTATTCCTGATGGCAGCCTTTACCCGATCCTTGCTCTCCCGCACAGCTCCTTCGGGCAGGCCCACCGTAGAAAAAGAAGGCAGGCCAAAGGCAATATCAACCTCAACCTCAACCGGCAGCCCGTCAATCCCCAGCAAAGAACCACTATGCACCCTGGCCAGCATGATCAGCCTATGCCCTGCGGCTCATTTGTTCATACATTTCAGGATTAAAGCCGATATAAAATTCATTATCTATCTGCAGGGTTGGGGCCCGTAAATTGCCGGTGCGGCCTGAGGCATCCCGCAACACATCGTCCTTGTTTTCCGGCGAAGGACAGTATTCCTTTATCTTTTTACCTTTGGCAATCAAGACGCGCGAGGAATTTTTTAAAAGCTCCCATCCTTCCTCACCCTTAATAGTTTTTTTCCTGGCTTCGATAATTTCCTCAATGATAATTTTTTTCTGCTCAAGAAACTCCTGCGCCTTTTTGCAGGAAGTTCAGCCCTTGCGCAGGTACGCCCATTTTATTTTCATACCGTGTCTCTCCGGATGAGGATTGTTAATTTTAAATTTCAGAAAATATACCACGTTACGGCCTGACAGAGTAGAATATTAAGAAATGATCGGTAAAAACTTTAGTAACTATGCAGTTAGGGGTGAAAAACTGCCACAACCGTGGATTAGTTATTCGGTGCCCTGTGAGCAGTTACTATCAAACACAAGGAGACACATTAATGACAGCAAAAGTCACGGTTTTTAAACCATATCCTTTTACAATCGGCCAGAAAATTTATATTGACGGCGGTCGTCGCAATGGTGACTGGGAAGTAATCGGCATCAGCGACAACAAGGTAAGGTTGCGTTGTCCCGTCAGCGGCAGGGAATTTGAATGGAATCGTTTTTGCTATTTTGTGGAAGAAAAATAATCAACGCCATAATTCAAAATCGTCATTGCGGAACTCCACATTATTTCCTTTCTCTACTGATTTATTTTTTTCGTGAGTTAAAGCTGATAAATTTTCAGTTTGACCTATTTCCCCAAGTTATCATAGAATAAATATAACTGTTCAACCGCATTTTATCTGCAGCCGATTACACAAAACCGCAGAACCAGCAGGGCTGATTTGAGAATTTTGGTAACCGTTCACCAGGGAGTTAATCTTTGCAACATTTAAGTCTCTAAGCGTTTACTAGTGCCTTAGATTTGTTCATTCGGAGTCTCGTTCCTCGCTTAGCTGTGCCTGCGCAGCATACTGGTGCTATTCAAGCAGGCTCAAATGGGCAAAGAGGTAAGCACCCTTAAAAACAGGGCATAAACTCCGGCTCCGTGAGCTGCTGGTGAACGCTTACGGATTTTGTAATTGAGGATCGGCTAAAGATGGCCTGAAGCAGGAATGCGAAAACGATGAGTTGTTTATTTACTGCCCTTTAAAGGAGATTAACGTGAAAATGTCTATCAGAATGAGAGTCCTGGTTATTCCCTTAGTATTAATAATATTTTCCTGGATATTTCTGGTGGGGGTTTCATTAATACTGAAGAACAGGATGTGGCAACAGCAGCTTGAGGGTTTAAGCAGTAATCAGGCTGTGTTGGCGCAAAACAGTCTGGCATCCCTGCAGAACGAGGCTTTGAATATAGCTGCCATTATCAGTACCTATCCTGCTGTAAAGGAAGCTTATGAACTTGCCGGTCAGGGAAATGAAAATGAAGGCCGCCGGATTCTGCGTCGTAATTTTGTTGAACTCAGCAAAAATTTAAACAATACCCTGCCAGGCAGTAATTTTAAAATTCATTTCCATCTACCTCCGGCCCGGAGTTTTTTACGCACCTGGAAATCTGCAGGCGATGGTGACAGTGGGGATGATATTTCCTCCCTCCGGCCAGCTGTGCTTAAAGTCAACCAGGAGCAAACCGGGGCAGCCGGAATTTCAATTGATCAGGAAGGATTTGTGGTCAGCGGCGTGGCGCCGATTGTTGTCAGTGGCCGCTCTCTTGGTTCCGTGGAAGCCTTTTGTTATATCAACAATATTATCGCGAACAGCAAATTTGACGAAAATGATGAAGTGGCTCTATATATGCCGGAGAACCGGCGGAATCTTGCCCGGGGATTACAGGAAGAAGGGTTACCTGAAACAGCGGGGATGATCCGGGTATTTTCTTCAGATCCGGCACTTACGGATTCCTGCGTTGATGCCTCTCTGCTTATTGCGGCGGCAGACGGTATCGCCAGTAAAAAAACCGGAAATAACCTGCTTACCGCTCTGCCCCTCTTTGATTTTTCCGGCCAGGCTGTCGGCGCTTTAATTTATGCGACAGATATAAGCCGGGATGCCGCCATTCTGTCCAAGCTTGACTGGATTCTTGGCGGCGGAGGGGTGCTGTTTGTGGCCCTGATCTCTCTATTTCTTTATTTTTCCAGTTCATATATTGTTAAAGAACTCTGCTCTACCATAACTACCCTTGAAAAAAGCAGTGATACGGTTTTCGACTCATCCAGAGAAATTTCAAGCTCCAGCCAGGCCCTGGCCGAAGGTGCGACAGAACAGTCTGCTTCCCTGGAAGAGACCTCTTCAGCCATGGAAGAAACCGCCTCGATGACCAGGAGGAATGCCGACAACGCTAACGAGGCCGACAGCCTGATGAAAGATGCCAACCAGGTTATCCGCAAGGCTACTGATTCCATGATCAAGCTGACTGCTTCCATGAAGGAAATTTCCAGCTCCAGTGAAGAAATATCCAAAATTATTAAAACTATTGACGAGATAGCCTTTCAAACTAATCTGCTGGCCTTAAATGCCGCTGTAGAAGCGGCCAGGGCTGGTGAAGCCGGGGCCGGTTTTGCCGTGGTTGCTGATGAAGTAAGAAGCCTGGCCTTACGTTCTAACGAGGCTGCCTCCAGCACTGCCGCCTTAATTGACAGTACAGTGCAAAAAGTTAACACTGGTGATAATATTGTTGAACAGACCAACGAGGCTTTTAACGAAGTCGCGAAAATCGGTAACACAGTCGGAGGGTTAATTGGCGAAATTACAGCTGCCTCCAATGAACAGACCAAAGGTATTGATGAAATAAACCAGGCCCTGATAGAAATGGGTTCAGTAACTGATCGTAACGCGGCTGCCGCAGAAGAAGCCGCTGCTTCCGCCGAGATTCTGGCTGGTCAATCCGGCAGTCTCCAGCAGATAGTCAACCAGCTTAAAAAGTTGCTGGGAAATGCGGGTGGAGCCTGCCTGCTGAAAAAAAACACCTTGCCTGACAGGACAGCAAAGATTATTCCTCATGCTTCAACTTCAGTTAAAACGGTTGCATCTCCCCGGCCCAGACAGGGACAGGCTAAAATAGAGGCCCCTGAACCTGTGCGGCAGGAGATAAAAAAAGAAAAGAAAAAAGAAGTTGAACCTTTGCCGAAAAAATTGAAAGCTGATGAATTAATACCATTCGATGATGACGATTTTGAAGAATTTTAGCATGTTACCCCTGAAAAGCTGTAACAAAAAACAAGAAATAAGCGCAGGCTTCGAATGCCCTTGGGGTACTCCTGCAGGAGGACTGGGGTTTTCCCGGGTTGTGGGCAATGCCCGCCTCCGGGTTGACTCAAACATAAATTCGTAGAAGTGAGTATTTACGTCTGATTTTAAAAAAAATTATGCTGAAAATGAACAACAATCCAGTTGACTATCGAAATGACTGCTGAAAAGGCTTCAAGGACGTAAGTTTACGTCTGCGCAAGGCTGAACCAGGCGAACAATTTACCTTTATCTGTAGCAGTGATCAGGCGGCCAGGATGGATCGAGTTATTATTTATGGGGATGGCAGGGTGGTGACCAGGGTTGATACTCCTGAGGGCGTAATAGTGACGGTTGCCAAAACATAATTTGTAACTATTGCAGTTTGTCTACTTCATCTTCACTGTAAAGATGAATAGCTTCCTGTTTAATTTCCATTTTTCCCAGTTTTTCCATAATATCTTCCTGGCTCAATCCCAGGGATTCAGCCAGGACTCTGACATCATAACAGGGCTGACCGTCGGGACTGTAACCTGTGGGCTGCAGTTCCGGGAAATGTTCTCTGGTTGCCAGGCTGGAGGCCTGAGAAAGTATTTCTCTAATCTGGGGCGGGCCATAGAGCAACAACCATTCTACGGCCTCTGCCCACAGTTTACTGTCTACGGTTTTATTCTCCAGAACAGCCATTGCCATTTCCACATCCCATTGCTTCTTGAGATCATCCGCCATAATTTTTTATACCCCATTCATGTGTTAATATCAGAATTGTCGCAGTATAGAAAATAAACATGATTTGTAACTATTCACACCTTAAAACTCATAATCGTGAAAAATACCAAACTGTAACGGTTTACAGGGTGCCGGAGATTTTCGTCATCATTCCGGTGCCGCCATAGCCATACGTAAGCCGGGTTGATGGCGGAGGTAAGCTAGCAGCCGGCGAGACTCCGAAGATTCGGGCCCTGTGAGCAGTTACCATGATTTTTGTGCCGTGCAAGTGCTTTTCCGCCACCACTGACAGCTCGTGTACCGTTATAGTAAGGTCTCCATAACCTGAAAGATCCCGCGGAATTTTTTATCCTCCGTGTTCATGGGGTTGACCGCCGTGAAGGTGGACATGAAAGTGATTATGGAGAGATGACTTGCCGCTGCGGATAAGTCTGCCATTTTCCATGGCATATATCTCTGCCGTACTTGCCGCCAGGAAATCCCAGTCATGGGAAATAATAATACAGGAGATTTCCAGGCTGCCGAGAATTTCAATCAGCCTGGATCTTGTCGCGGAGTCAAGATTATTTGTCGGTTCATCCAGCAGCAGCAGCTTTGGTTCCATTACCAGTATGGTCGCCAGAGAAACAAGTTTTTTTTCTCCTCCTGACAGTTGATGGGTTACCCTTTCTTCCAGATCAGACAAGCGTAGTTTTTTTAAAATTTGACCGGCCATCTCTCGAGCTTTGGCTGGAGAGATCTTTAGATTAAGAGGGCCAAACGCCACATCCTCCAGCACAGTGGGAGAAAAAAGCTGATCATCCGCATCCTGAAAAAGCAACCCTACTTCCTGACGTAATTTTCGAAAATCTTTTTCTTTAAGCAGCGGCTTTCCCTTAAAAAGCATTTGACCATCGCTGGGCTTAAGCAGACCCATGATGATATGAAACAGGGTGGTTTTGCCGCTGCCGTTGGGCCCTATGAGGCCGACCTTTCCCTGGTCGGGAATAAAATTAAGCTCGTCCAGGGCCGGGGTTTTAGAACCCGGATAACTGAAGGAAATATCATGCAGTTCTATCAGGGGAGCAGTGGAGTTATAGTTCATAGCTGAGGGCTGAGATAAACGGCTCATGGTTGCAGGCTGATAATTCCCGCTTTTTTAACAAAGATTATATCAAAATATAGGAAATATGATTGCTTATGGTGTTATTTCCATAAAGATAAGGGCAAGCACGATAAGCATCGTAGCGACAAGAAAAAACAGGTCATTCCGTCCCGGCTTTCCGGCATTCAGAGGATAAAATCGGCCCTGAAAACCGCGAAGCGCCATGGCCTGTTTTACCCGGTCGGCCCGGTTCCAGCTCCGAACCAGGGTCATGCCGAATAAATAGCCATAGGTACGATAAGTATGAAGAGTGGTGGCCGGTCGAAAACCGCGCAGTTTCGCGGCCCGGTGCAGACGCCCATATTCCTGACTGATAACCATGATATACCGATAGGAAAATAACAGCAACAGACAAAATTTACGGGGCAGCCCCAAAGCCTCCAGGGCATGTCCCAGTTCCGCGATGGTTGATGTCGCTAGAAGGGCAATAAAAACCAGGACTATGGCATTAGATTTCAGGGTAATCAAAGCGGCCAGTTTTATTCCCGGCCCGCTGAGATTAATGGGGCCGAGGGAGACCAGAGCATCACCCGGATAAGTCAGGGATAAGGTAACCCAGAGTAGAGCGATAAAACCATTTACGACCAGCAATCGCCACAAAACAGCAGTTAACCGCAACCGGGTTGACAGCGCCAGGATTACCCCCAGCAATAACCCCGCCCCCGCACTGCTGAAATGGTGGCTGACAGACAGGGTTAAGGCCAGAAAAAAAGCTGTTATAATCTTAATCCGGCAGTCCATTCTGTGCAGAAAGGAGTTTCCCAGGCTGAAATTTTCAAAAGTCATTTAAAAATAATTTTTTATTCCTGGTAGTTATCCAGAAAAATCCATAAAACCGCACCAAGTTCAACCCCTTTTGCCTCGCCGACCGGATTTTTCAGGGTATAATCAGCCTCGTTCAAGGCGGCAAAGCCCCACCAGCCTGCCCTGGGGCAGGTAAAGGAAAAAATACCGCTGCCATCGGCCTTGACCACCTGGGTAATATGATATTCACTTGGAGCCCTGAGCCTGTCGTCTTTATTATAAAATTCAACTTCTACCTCAGCGTGAGGAACCGGCCAGCCATTAAGCAGGACTTTACCGGTAAAAGTATTTCCGGCGTAATTGCCGAAAGGGCGCAGCAGAGGAACAATTTCTGTGGGGAGCCCAAGAGGAATATCCCAGCCCTCATCAGCGCCAAAGGCCGCTACCACGGTTTTGGTATAATGGATTATGGAGACATCTTCCGCCGGTTCCCAGTAGGGCACCGGCTCCATGGCAAAAGAATATACCCCCGGCCGTTTTATCCGGTAAGTTGTCTGCCACCCCTCATGGTCCATTACTTTGACTTTTTTCAGGCTGGCAAGCAGATCAGTAACATGACCGTTTTCTACCGCGTAAAACTTTGCCGGCTTAACCAGATCCATGCCTGCCCCTTCAAAAGGATGAGAAAAGGACATGGTAAGTTCAACACTTTTTTTCTGGGGAGTAACAATGTTTTTTGAGGGGATAACCATGCCGAAATGGGCAAGGGCCAGACTGCTAAAGGCAATCGATAAAACAACAATGTGCAAAAGAATAAATATTTTTTTAATCATTTTTTCCCTCATTACTATTTTGGATAGCGATCAATAAACCACACCTTGACTTTTGAGAAGGCACGGCCTGTAAGCGTTTCAGGGATGCCGCCATGTGCCCGTTTCAACGCTCGC
>JANTFJ010000081.1 GCA_024763495.1 Desulfobulbaceae bacterium
CTGTGTTATTTTGAAAAAATAATGCTCCGGAAAGCGAGCTGGCGAGACTCCGGGATATCAACTATATGGCTGTGCTTATTTTTGCAAAATGCCTCGGGTCGGAGTTTATACCCTTTCTTTAAGGGTGCTTACCTGATTTGAGAAAAAATATCTATTCTCGGACAACCCCCTGGAAATCCGGTATCTTTTCACCCCTGATCAAATCATCCCTGGTTTCCCGTTGACGGATAATATAAAACTCGCTGCCATTTACCAGCACCTCACAGACCCTGGGCCGGGAATTATAATTAGATGACATGGTAAAGCCGTAAGCGCCACTGCTCATCAGGGCCAGCAGGTCACCCTGTTCACAGCAGGGCACTTCCCTGCCCCTGGACAAGAAATCACCACTTTCACATATTGGCCCCACCACATCAGCGACCTCGGTTCCCCGGCCCCGTTCCTCAACCGCCTGTACGGCATGAAAGGCATCGTAAAGGCTGGGGCGGGCCAGATCATTCATTCCGGCGTCAACTATAATAAATTTTTTCCCCCCGGCCTTGGTATAAAGAACCTTTGTCACCAGGATACCGGCGTTGCCCACTATAACCCTTCCCGGCTCCAGGATCAAGGTACAGGAAAGTCCGGCCATCTCCCGGGCAATTGCTTTGGCGTATTCCGCTGGTTCAGGGGGGGTTTCATCCTGGTAGCAGATACCCAGGCCACCGCCCAGATCAAGATATTTAATTTTAATTCCAGCCTGTTTCAGCCTGTTGATAAACTGTTTGACCTTACCAAGCGATTCAACAAACGGTGACACATCCGTGAGCTGGGAACCGATATGACAGCTTACTCCCAACACCTCAATATTGACCATTTTATCAGCCTGTTGATAAACATCCAGGGCCTGGTCAATGGGAATACCGAATTTGTTTTTAGCCATCCCGGTTGAAATATAGGCATGGGTTCTGGGATCGACATCAGGATTCACCCGAAAGGACACCGGAGCCTTGATACCCATTACTGCAGCCTCTTCCTGGATAGCCCTTAATTCCTGAACGGATTCAACATTAAAAAGAAGAATATTTTCCTTGAGCCCGTAACGCAGTTCTTCCCTGGTCTTGCCGACCCCGGAGTAAACTATTTTCCGGGGATCAACTCCAGCCTTTAACGCCCGAAACAGTTCTCCCCCAGAGACAATATCAGCCCCGCCGCCTAATTCAGCAAAACCATGAAGAATGGCAATATTAGAGCAGGACTTGGTCGCAAAACAGGTAATGTGGGGTAGCTTGAATGCCTGATCAAAGGCCTGAAAATGCCTGGTCAGCGTAGCATTACTGTAAAGATAAAACGGGGTGTTAACCGCCTCGGCAATTTCGGCCACAGCTACATCTTCACAGAACATCCTGTTATTTTTGTAGTTAAAATGATTCATGGGGTTTATCTGCCCTCAAAAGGGAACTTACAGCCTCCCAGTCACTAATTACGCCGCCTGTATATTATTGCCTCAGCCGAACTCGCGCTCTCGTTGGGAGTTCCGGCATTATCAACAGCGGTAACCGAGTAATACCAGGTATCAACCGCAGCGGGCGGGTTTTGATCCTCAAACATATGAGCCGATCCGCTTGTTTCGCCAATTTTCTCAGCCCTGGATTCGGTAGCCGGTCGTCGATAAATACGATAAGCTCTGATATCTGTTTCCGCGCTGTTTTCCCAGAAAATTTTGATCCCGTCAGCTGTCCTGAGACACCTTACCTTACGCGGCGGTGCCGGTGGAGTGGTATCAATGGGACGAACTCTGACTGTCTCACTGCTTAAACCGGGATAAGTTGTTGAGCCGGCCCTGTAAAACCCCTGGACTTTATAAGAATAATTAATATCGTTTTTCACGCTGCCGTCGATAAAGGTATCTTTTTCTATTATCGGAGTAAATTTCTTAAATTTCTTACCGTTGATACTGCGGCTGAGCTGGTAGCGAATTGTCTCGGAAACCGGGGTTCCGTCAGTCAAAGTTCTGGGAGCCTTCCAGCGCAGGGTTACCAGCCTATCCCCGGCCTCGGCCCGTAAATCAGCCGGCGCGTTCAAAGGCGCATGCCAGATAAAATTTACCTGATTGGAATCATTGCTGTAAATATTCCAGCCCGAATGCGACTGAACCATGTAAAAATAATGATAATTGCCTTTCAGGTCAGGATCGGAAAATTTAATACGTTTGCCGGGTTTGAGACGAGAGGCGTTCAGCTCAAAGACAACATCATAGGCCAGCGGACATTCCGGACAAAAATCAGCTTCTTTCTTTTCCGCCTTGAAAATTTTAAATTGACGGATGTTATCAATAGCCGTGCCCTGAACCGACAGGGACGGATATGTCCAGCTGAGGGTGACCCCTTTTTCATCCAGGCGATAAGTCAGGTCATCAATAGTGGCAGGAATCACCGCTCCGGGGGGAACTGGATCGGTTTTCATGCCGCAGCCGACCAGGCCATAAAGCACAAAACCAGCAAGACATATTTGCAAGATACGTTGATTCATAACAATTTTCCCAAATCATTTTCTGCCGCGGCCAGGGCTTCGGCCACCATACTTTCCGCAGTGCCGCCCAGGGATGTCCGGCTGTTCACGGAACCTGAGACAGTGAGTACAGCAAATACGTCATCATCAATTTCGGCTGAAAACCGCCGCAGTTCAGCCAGGGAGAGATCCGGCAGCTCCTTGTCATGTTCAATGCAGAAAGCCACTGTCTGACCCACTATGGCATGGGCCTGCCGGAAGGGAATATTTTTTTTGACCAGATAATCAGCCAGATCAGTGGCAGTCATGTAGCCACCCACTGTCGCCCGCTCAAGAGTTTCGGTGTTAAATTTCAGGTTAGCCAGCAGTTCCGCCATGATAGCCAGTCCCTGGCCAACCGTGTCAATAGTATCAAACAGGGGTTCCTTGTCTTCCTGAAGGTCACGGTTATAGGTAAGGGGAAGCCCTTTTAACAGGGTAATCAAGGCCATCAGATTGCCCACCACCCGACCGCTCTTGCCCCGGATAAGTTCGGGGATATCAGGATTTTTTTTCTGGGGCATGATACTGCTGCCGGTACAGAAACTGTCAGCCAGTTCGACAAAGGAAAATTCTTCGCTGGCCCAGAGTACAAGCTCTTCCGACATCCGGCTTAAATGAAGCTGGATCAAGGTGCAGGCAGCGGAAAACTCAATGGCAAAATCCCGATCGCCCACAGTATCCATACTGTTAGCCGAGACAGCCGGAAACCCCAGCTCTTCAGCGACAAATTTCCGGTCGATCGGCAGGCCGGTACCGGCCAGGGCCGCAGCCCCCAGAGGCAGGACATTAATTCGTTTAAGACCATCAGCCAGGCGCTGCCGGTCACGCTTGAACATCTCGTAGTAGGCCAGGAGATGATGTGAGATCAGCACAGGCTGGGCCCGCTGGAGATGGGTATAACCCGGCATTACACTGCCCAGATAAGTCCGGGCCAGCTTGAGCAGTGAATGCTGCACCCCGATGAGCAACTGATCAAATTCAGCGGTTGTCTCCCGCAGATAAAGCCTGATATCAAGACAAATCTGGTCATTTCTGCTGCGGGCCGTATGCAGTTTGGCCCCGGCCGGGCCGATTTTCTCCATCAGGGTCTTTTCGATATTCATGTGAATATCTTCCAGCTCCGGTCGGAAAACAAATTCACCCTGATCTATTTCCTTTTCAATGAGCTCAAGTCCAGCAATAATTTCATCCAGTTCAACTGAAGAAATCAGGCCCTGTCTGGCCAGCATTCGGGCATGGGCCCGGCTGCCGGCAATATCATAGCGGTAGAGACGACAGTCATAGTGAATGGAAGCGGTAAAGGCTTCGACTGAAGCCGCTGTTTTTTCGGCAAAACGGCCACCCCACATCTTGCCGGAATTCGGTTTAGTTTGAACTTTTTCCGTCATTTTCCTAACTTTCAGCCAGCAGGGCTTTCATGGTCATCCGCAGGGCGTTTAAACGGATAAAACCGGCCGCGTCCGCCTGGGTGTAGACATCATCTGCTTCAAAGGTGGCAAAACTCTCCTGGTATAGAGACTGCTCGGACTTACGGCCCACCGGAATACAGTTTCCCTTGTAAAGCTTAAGCCGGACAATACCATTAACCCTTTCCTGGGGTATGTCCATTGTCTTTTGCAGCAATTCCATTTCCGGTGAAAACCAGAAACCATTATAAATCAATTCAGCATACCTGGGCATCAGGCTGTCACGAATTTTCATAACCTCGCGATCCAGGGTAATGGTTTCCAGGTCACGATGAGCAACCCGCAAAATTGTGCCGCCCGGAGTTTCGTAAACTCCCCGTGATTTCATCCCGACAAAACGATTTTCCACCATATCCAGGCGACCGATCCCGTTTTCTCCGCCCAGGCTGTTGAGCCGGGCCAGCAGGGCTGCCGGAGACAATTTCTCTCCGTCAATAGCTACCGGGTTGCCCTGGCGAAATTCCATTTCTATATAGGTTGGTCTGTCCGGTGCCTGTTCCGGAGATTTACTCAGCTTGAACATGGCCTCTTCCGGTTCATTCCAGGGATCTTCCAGAATACCGCCTTCAAAACTGATATGAAGAAGATTCTCATCGGAACTATAAGGATTTTCCCTGGTAACCGGAATGGGAATTCCGTGTTTCTCAGCATAGGCCATAAGCCTGGTTCGGGAATTAAGATCCCAGCTCCTCCAGGGGGCAATAATGGTCAATTTCGGCGCCAGGGCCAGATAGGCCATCTCAAAACGAACCTGATCATTGCCCTTGCCGGTGGCCCCGTGACTTAAGGCATCGGCATTTTCCGCCAGGGCTACCCGCACCTGTTCCCTGGCAATTATCGGTCGGGCCAGGGAAGTACCCAGCAAATAAGATCCTTCATAAATGGCATTGGCCCGAAAGGCCGGAAAGACAAAATCCCGGACAAATTCTTCACGCAGATCAGAGATAACAACCTTTTCCGCTCCGGTTGCCATGCCTTTTTCCCGAACCTTGTCCCACTCCTCTTCCTGTCCCACGTCAGCGGCAAAGGCGACTACCGGGCATTGATATTCCTCTTTCAACCAGCGAAGGATAACTGAAGTGTCCAGGCCGCCGGAATAAGCTAAAACTATTTTATTCATTTTATTGGTTTTATTGGTTTTATTGATTTTATTGGTTTTGTCGGTTTTGTCGGTTTTGGTCGTTATACTTAGGGCTCACTCAGAAATAACTCACTAATTTATTTTTGAGTGAAGCCTGGGAGGCTGTCCGAGAATGCCCTTTCTGCGGAGTCTACGCTTACCTGATTTGAGAAAAATGCCTATTCTCGAACCCCCTCCTGGCTTGTACCAATCAAGCCAATATATGTTTTTCCAGGATCGCCTTGTGGATATGGAGTTTATTTTCCGCCTGGTCAAAGGCCACACACCGGCTGCCTTCCAGCACCTCATCGCTTATTTCCTCGCCACGATGAGCAGGCAGGCAATGAAGGACAATCATTTCCGCTTTTGCCCCGGCCAGCAGTTCGCTGTTTACCTGGTATGGTTGGAAAATTTTCATCCGTTCCTGCTGCTCATCTTCCTGGCCCATGCTGGCCCAGACATCACAGTTAACGACATCCGCCTCTTTTACCGCCTCCAGAGGATCCCGCACCACGGTGAGCGGTCTGGTCGCCTTTGCTTGAGCCGCGGCCAGAATTTCAGGATCAGGTTCATATCCTGACGGACAGGCCAGAATCAGTTCAAAACCTATTTCCGCGGCTGCCTGAATCCAGGTATTAGCCATATTGTTACCATCACCCACCCAGGCAATTTTTAATTTTTCAATCGCCCCCTTTTTCTCGATAACCGTCATAATATCACTTAAAATCTGGCAGGGATGAAAGAGATCGGTCAAGGCGTTAATCACCGGCACCGTAGAATAACGGGCCAGTTCCTCGACAATTTCCTGGCCGAATGTACGCACCACAACCCCGTCAACATAGCGGGCCATGACCCTGGCCATATCCTTTAAAGGTTCATTGCGGGCCAGCTGGGTATCCTTGCTGGAGAGATAAATAACCTGGCCGCCCAGAGAATACATAGCCGCCTCAAAAGAAACTCTGGTTCGGGTGGACGGTTTCTCAAAAATCATGCCGATAATCCTGCCGCTCAATTGCTGATGCCGCTGTCCCTCCCTGCTTTCCTTTTTAAGGGTAAGGGCCCGGTCAATGTAGCCGGTTAACTGCTCCCTGGTAAAATCAGCCAGTGATAATAGATTGTTTGCCATTTTTCCGCTCTGTAAAAATTTATTCGGCCAGGGATAGTTTCCCTGGTAGAACCCTTGAAAAAATTGTAAGCGCTATCAAAAAATTAAAGGTAACTACTCATGGGGCCAGCTCCTAATGTGTGCAACCCTCTATATTTGTAACTGTTTAGAGGTAAGCGAACGAAGTCAGACTCCGTGTGCTTCAGCTGTGCTCGATCAGGCCGGGCAGCATACTTGTGCTATGTAAGCGGGCCCAAATGCACAAAGATGAGGTGCTGGAGAACGCTTACAGGCTGGAGCTATAAGTAAACAAGTAGCCTCCCGGTGAACGGTTACGCAGAATGTAAGCGCTCCATGAACACCACCCTGCACGCGCTTCAACCCTGCGATATACCGATGTATTATCGCAGGGCGTGGAGCACGCGCATGGCAGCGTCCCTGAATCGCTTACAGTTATGGGGTTGTCGCTGCCTGGGTGTACTTTATTGAGCGCTATCCGCAGAACAGTTACAAATTAAAAACCAGCCAGGACATCACATAAACGGTCGACCATTTCATCAATTTCCTCTTTATTGACAACAAGAGGCGGAATAAAACGAATAACCGCGTTACCGGCAAAATTTGCCAGCACCTGTTTTTCAAAAAGCCGATTAACTATCTCCCCGCCGCCGGCCCTGCCCTTTTCGGTCAACACCAGGCCCCGGATTAACCCCATGCCCCGCGCTCCATTGGTAAGATCGGGAAATTCTCGGGATACAGCCAGCAATTTTTCCTGGAGATATTCCCCTTTTTCCAAAACCTCACTGAAAAAATTTTCAGCCAGCATGGTTTGCAAAACCACGACAGCTCCGGCGCAGGCCACCGGATTACCGCCAAAGGTTGAGGCATGATCGCCGGGCATAAAAGAAGCCGCGGCTTTTTCCGTAGCCAGCATGGCACCAATGGGCAGGCCATTACCCAGGGCCTTGGCTGAAGTCAGGATATCCGGTATTACCCCAAACTGCTCATAGGCAAACAGGCTGCCGGTTCGCCCCATGCCGACCTGCACCTCATCAAAAATCAACAGTAAATCGTGTTTATCGCATAATTTTCTGATCCCTTCAAGATATTCTTTGGCCAGGGGCCGGACTCCGCCCTCGCCCTGGAGAGGTTCACATAACACAGCGCAGGTCTTCTCTGAAACCATTCCGGCCAGCCGGTCAAAATCATCAAACGGGGCATAGACAAATCCGGCAGGCAGGGGCTCAAAGCCCTGATGAAATTTTTTCTGGCCGGTGGCTGCCACAGTTGCCAGGGTACGGCCATGGAATGACCCTTCAAGAGATATTATCTCAAAACGTTGATCACCGCCATATTTCCTGGCCAGTTTAATTGCCGCCTCATTGACTTCGGCCCCGCTGTTAGCCAGAAAAATACGGTCGGCAAAAGAATTTTCCACCAGCAGTTCAGCCAGTTCGGTCTGGGGAATCGTATGAAAAAGATTAGAAACATGAACCAGTTTCGCGGCCTGGGCACAGATGGCCTCTGTAACCGGGGGATAACAATGACCCAGGCTGCATACCGCAATGCCGGCAAGAAAATCCAGATATTCCCGGCCTTCAGTATCAGTCAGTCTGCATCCTGAGCCGGATTCCATAACCACGGGAAACCGGCCATAGGTGTTGACAAAAAGCCTGCTGCTTTTTTCCTGCCACTCTTTCATAGCACAATCTCCGTACCAACCCCTTCCCTGGTAAAAATTTCCAGCAATACAGCGTGCTCCTGTCGGCCATCAATAATATGAGACTTGCCAACTCCGGCCCGAATCGCCTCCTGGCAGCATTTAATCTTGGGAATCATGCCCCCGGCAGCTGTGCCCGAGGCCGTTAATTCGTCAGCTTCAACGCAGGTCAATGAATGAATTAATTTTTTACTTTCGTCAAGCACTCCCTCAACATCAGTAAGCAGCACCAGTTTTTCCGCTTTCAGGCAGGAAGCTATAGCTCCGGCTACCAGATCCGCATTGATATTATATGATCGTCCGTCTTCCCCCACCCCGACCGGGGCAATAACCGGAATAAAATCTTTGCTTTTAAAGGTTCGCAATACTTCCGGATTAACATGGGTTACAGCCCCGACCCGGCCCAGATCAATCAACTCCGGGGGCGCGTCTTTGGCCTGACTCTGCATGATAGTCATTTTTTTTGCCTGGATCAGGTCGCCATCCCGACCCGAGAGACCAATGGCCTTACCGCCGTTAAAATTGATCAGGCCGACAATTTCCTTGTTGACCTTGCCTACCAGAACCATTTCCACCACGTCCATGGTCTCGCCGTCAGTTACCCTCATTCCCTGGATATAGTTTGACTGGATATTCATTTTCCGGAGAAACTGATTAATCTGGGGGCCGCCGCCATGCACTACTACCGGATTAATTCCCACATATTTCATCAGAATAATATCAAGGGCAAATTTTTTTTTAAGACCTTCATCAACCATGGCATGACCGCCATATTTAATAACCACGGTTTTATTATAAAATTCCTTGATATATGGCAGGGATTCAATCAGTATATGTGCTGTGTCTGTGTTTGTTTTCATATTGTAACTACTCACGGGGGTAGACACCTGATATTCGCTAACCCCTAGCCCAGATAAACTGGAAGAGAAATTAAGGCTCTGGATAAGTCACTTAACAGTAGATGCAAGTTGTTTATTTCAAAGAAAGTTTTCAATTTATTGCCATAAAAAACACGAAAATTAATTCTAAGGGACTAATTCGTAACTGTTTACAGGGTGCCGGAGATTTCCGCGATCAGACTGGCGCAGCATACTGGTGCCATGTAAGACAGGCTGATCGCGGGAAGAGGTAAACACCCTTAAAAACAGGGCATAAACTCCGACTCCGTTCGGTGCCCTGTGAGCAGTTACTTCATATTATCGTTTCAAAGCTTTATTTTACAGACAAACTCTTACAAAAACGGCTATCTTACCTGTAGTTACCTGAGATGTAAAGAGCGCTCTTTACTTTCTGCGTATCTACCGGTATCATTTAAGTAAAATCGGGGTTCTTTGGATTGCGGGAATTATCCGCTTTATATAAAGTTAAAAGGTAACTACTCATGGGGTAAGCGCCTAAGCTTTTTCCAAGACTCAGCTTGGAAAAAGAGGCCCCTTCGGGGCAGTTGAATCTGCAATCATGATGCATATATTTATTGAGTATAGCCCTTGTGAAA
>JANTFJ010000082.1 GCA_024763495.1 Desulfobulbaceae bacterium
GGTGCCGTAGATTTTCGTCATCAGACCGGTGCCGCGTATTAGTCATACGTAAACCGGACTGATGGCGGAAATATGCGGTGCCCTGTGAGCAGTTACGTTCTATTTTGTAATCTTTGCGTATAGTAAGGCATAAAAAATGCGATACTTTACGGGAAAATTAAGATTTTCTTGGAACACCCATGATGTTTTTGTCATGCAGGGTGTAGTCGTTGTTTATGTGGTGAGCTCCATATCGACAATGCCAACAGTTTTTACAACTCCTCGGCGGGTTTTCAGAATTAACCTGCTGCCTGAAAGTGTTAAATTTATCCCCATGCCATATTGAGAAAAAATCTTCCTGGTTGATATCTCCCAGCACCTCATTGGCAACAGAACAGGCCTTAACGTGCCCGGAGTAGCTTATTGAGGCTCTTTTAAATGGTTCGGGGCATTTCCTATGCCCCATAACAGCAATCTCCGCTTTATCATCAGCGCTTAAATTATTAGTTGATCCTGCCTGAATCGTGAATTTGATGCCTATTTTATCGGCATATTCTTCAGCTTCTTTTATTGTTTTCCGGGTGGTGCTGATATTTTCAGGAGACAGCGGATTCTTTAAGAGTAAGGACCGGGAATGAGTAATAAAAAAATTAACGGCCAGGCCCTCAGTGAAATCTAATCTTTTTGCCAAATCACAAAGGGCGAAAATTTCATTACTGTTATCGGCCATAAAAACCATCATCAGCCTTAATTGGGGAAATATTGAATTATGTTCTTTTTTCATGACTGAAAGACGTTCAATATTGTTTATGACCTTTGTGAACAGGTCCCGACCGTATAGTTTACGGTAAAATAGAGGATTTAATGTTGACAGGCTGAGGGTTAAATAGGTCAATTTTTCTCTGATTAGAAGTGTGCTTATATCCTTGGTTAAGGCAACTCCGTTAGTTGAGAAATATGTCTCACAGCCATGGGAGGCGACAAAAGAAAAACTGTCTGAAAACTGGGGATGAACCAAGGGCTCAAAACGGTTAAACAGGGTTACGGAATCGGCTTGTTTGAACGCTGGAGACAACTTTTTTATTAAAGAAAGGGGGATGTATTGGGCGGGGCCAAAGTCATAGGCTGCCGTGTGACAAAAAATACATTTCAGATTACAAAAATTGACCATTTCGAGATCAATAATCCGTGGCCATTTCTCTTTATTTATTATATTCACAACGATTCCTTTGTTAACAGATATGAGCCGAGAAACAGGCTGTCAAGTCCTGATGTGAAGAAGGAACGTAATGCGTCGGCGGGAGAATTTACAATTGGTTCTTCATTGAGGTTGAAGGAGGTGTTAAGAACCATGGGCAGGCCGGTTATTGTCTCTATTTCACTTAATAACTCATAGAATAATTGATTTTGCTCCGCATTCACGGTCTGTATCCGGCACGAGCTGTCCGCGTGTACCGCAGCTGGCCCCTTCGCGGCCATTTCTTTCGTGACGCGAAACACTTTTTCCATAAAGGGAGCCTGTTGTTCCTTAAAATTACCCTGGAAGAAAATCGGCGCTTTTTCCTGTTTAACTGCCGCCGCGAATGGTCGGAATCCCTCTCTAAATTTTACTGCCCGGTTTAACTTTTCACGATTATTAACGTCTCGCACGTCGGCCAGTATGCTTCTGTTTCCCAGTGCACGCGGTCCGAATTCCATTGCCCCTTGAAACCAGCCAATGGTGTGGCCTGCCGTTACTAAACGTGCCGCCTCACGGGCCGGGTTGGTGAGGTAATTAACAGGGAGACGGAACCTTATCAGTTCCTCTTTGATTTGTTCATTACTCCATCTGCGCCCCAGAAACGGGCTTATACCCTCTGGTCTTGGTGCCCCCTTGAGCGATGAAACATAAAGTGAGGATCCTATGGAATTACCCGCGTCATCGGGGCAAAATGGTATAAACACGGCTTGACATTGCGGTACCATTTCTAAAATTTTTCCGTTAAAACAGGAATTCAGGAAGCTGCCACCGCTTAAACAAAGATTCTTCTGGCCGGTCTTCCTTAGGACATAACGCAGAAGAGATGAAAAAATCTCTTCAGTAATTTTTTGGGTAGCTGCCGCCAAATCAAAATGTTCCTGCCTGAGTGGGGCCTTGTCAGTTCTCGGCTCAAGGCCTAGATAGCTGTACATGACAGGTGATAATAAATTGTCGCGTTCAAAATTGTAGAAGTCAAAAAAGGAGAGATCCAGAGTTACCGCCCCCTCCTCAATTTTGATTAGTTCCTTAATTTTATCTATGTAACGGTTAGTATCTCCGAGGGCCGCCATACCCATAACTTTCCACTCATCTTTGTCAGCTCTGAAGCCAAGGAAATCAGTCATCGCTGAATAAAACTGGCCTATAGAGTGCGGGAAATTATGGGATTTGATTTGCTCAATCTTACTGCCGCGGCCAACTCCCCAGGTTATAACCTCCTGTTCACCATAACCATCGCAGGTCAGGTAAGCGGCTTCTTCAAAGGGTGAAAGAAAGAAGGCTGTGGAGGCATGGCATAAGTGGTGTCTAACGTAGAAGAATTCAGGTTTTAAATTATCAACTGAGAGTGTGGCCACGTCCATTTGAGGGTCAAATACCTGCCCTGCCAAACGGTGAATAGCTGAATAAAGGCGCTGGCCTCCATAAGCTACCCAATCCGAAAATCCCGGTCGATAACGGGCGGCCAGCTGGATTACCGGATTCCAGCCGATGGCAACACCGTCAAGCTCATCAACGGTGATTCCATTAAGACTCAAACATTCATTAATCGCCAGCTGCGGATACGCTTTATCAAATTTTACACGGCTTAAACGCTCTTCGAGCAGAGCGGCTTTTATATGTCCTTCGATATTTAAGGCGGCTGAACTATTGGTGCCGCTTTGATGTATGCCGAGAATTTTCATGTCGTTTTAGCGAGGTTATATGAAATTCATATGGAGATCCGGGTTATCAACAAAAAAACCCTCCAAAATCATATTAAGCCGGTGATATTTACACCCTTTAACACAATTTTTCATGTTGATGTCAGCAATCGCCTGGCAGTGTTTTTCTCCATACCATATTTCAGCAAGGAAATTTTTATTTATGTTACCAATTATGGAGTCCGGGTAGATATTACCGCAAAAGGCGACCGCGCCATCCTCCTCAATATAGGGGCTGATTGAATGAGCCCGGCATTTTGAGTACGGCCGGTCTTCATCCTCTCCCAATACATCATGAAACTGCTTGACCTTGGTGTAAACCTCTAATCTGCCGGCGGCAATTTCTTTTGCTTTTCCCAGGAGTTGACGGGCCTCGTTTAAATCAAGTTCATTTTGGGGATGATCCGGGTTGTGTTTATTTTTATAAACCGGTTTGTAGGACAGATAGTCAACCCCGAGGTCCACAGCCAGTTCAGCCATTTTTATGATGTCATTTTTGTTGAGATGGCAGGCCGCGAATTGAATACCAATGGTAGGTAGCTTTAATTTACCCCTTAATCTGACGAAATTTTCTATATTTTTTACTATTTCCCTGAAGTCATTTGTCTGGTGGCAGCAGTGATGAATTTCCGGAGTAGCGGCGTCAAGGCTTACTCTGACAAAGGTGGCGGTGAGCAGGGATTGGGCTATGTCACCAGTTAGACGGGAACCGTTGGTGAATAGACCTGTCTCGAGTCCTATATCCCTGATGCCATGAATAAGTTTTACGAAATCCGGATGTAGCGTGGGCTCTCCCATTCCCACTATTGTTACCGCTTTTAAGCCCCATTGTTCATGGGCTTCCCTTAGGGCGTTGAGTAAGGTTTCGCGGTCAATGGCAATCCCCTGTTTGGCGTAATCTATATAGCACCACCGGCAATTATGATTACATTTGGAGATAAAGCCTATTGACATATGATAAGGATTTATTCGCCCTGTTTCTTTATAGTTTATTAATGTTTCCGGGTGATAAAGTATTTTGCTGAAATCTATTCGTTTCATGATGAAATATTATGTGTAAAATGATTTTATTGTTTCGCATACCTTGCTAATCTCTCCTTCAGACATATCTCCTCTGATGGGAAGTGAAAGCACCCGATGGGCAAGTTTTCTCGTTACCTGTAAATGTTCGCTGTCATACCTTTGATATGGCGCCTGCTCGTGCTGGAATCTGGGGTAATGAACAGCGGAATGTATTCCTTTTCTTAACAAATATCTATGTAAATCATCTCTTTTGTCGCATTGAATTATAAATAACTGATAAACTCCCTGCCGTCCTTTACCTTCATTTACCATTTCGCATAAATTGCTGAGTTCGCTGTTGTATATTGCGGCAATGTGCCTTTTGGCTGCGATAATTCTGTCGATATGCCGCATGCGAATATGTAGCACCGCCGCCTGAATTTCATCTAATCTACTGTTAAAACCTATTCTTTTCTGTGAAAATTTATCTTCTAAACCATGATTTCTTAGTTGGCGGCAGCATTCATAAACGTCTTGATCATCTGTCACCAAGGCTCCCCCATCACCGAGGCAGCCAATATTTTTTAGTGGGTGGAATGAAAAGCAGCCAGTTTTGCCTATACTGCCTGCCTTGTGCCCGTTATATACTGCTCCCAACGCCTGTGCGGCATCTTCTATAACAGCTATATGGTAGAGTGCCGCTAATTGGTTGATATCTTTCATGTGGCAGGGCATTCCGGTCAAATGTACACAGATTATCGCCTTGGTTCTACTAGTGATCATTGGCTCTATTGTTGCCGCGGAAAGCAGCATATCGCTTGGCTCAACATCAGCGAAGACCGGGATCGCGCCACAATTAACAACCGAGTTGGCTACCGCCCAGAAGACATTGGCTGGTATAATTACCTCATCCCCTGTTCTGATATTTAGGGCCAGCAGGGACATGAAAATGGCATCGGTACCGGAGTTTAAAGTAACCGCCCAGCGAGAACCACAATATGCGGCCAGTTCTTTTTCAAAAGAATTAACCATATTGCGGCAAATAAATTGCCCGCCCTCCAATATGTCTGATATGGCGCTTAAAATGTTTTTGTGTTCAGGACTGCCCTTCGGTATGCCGAGATTAACAAAGGGTACTGAAATATCTGGGGCTTTCATATAAAATTAACGTGAGCCGGAGGGTTTTTGAGGGCGCATAAATATTGGTTGATTTGATCAAGACGGCATGCCTGACGGCATTTTTTTTGAACCATGGAACTTAGACGGTCAATGACCTTTTGTTTGCGCTCTGAACGCCATACCTCCTGAAATGAATTTTCGTTAAGATTACCATAGGCGCACAATTTATCCCCCATGAATGTGTTACAGGCGTATAGATAGCCGTCTGCTTCAAGATAACATAAAAAGGGCAGTCCCAGGCATTTATCGTAGGGCTTTTCGGTGTTGTTCAGGGCGGCAAGAGAATTCTTGCGGATAATTACCCTAAAATTATTATCCGCAACGGATTCTATGTTTTTGATATCTGCAATTGCCAGTTTAGCTTGCGGCTTGATGCTTTGCTGGTGAATACTATCCGGGTGTTGGGAGTATGGCTTTAAAGAAAAATAATCGACGCCGATTGTTTTCATTTCCCTGGTTAGAGATAATAACTCATGTTGGTTTTTGTCCAAAATTAAACATTGGGCCCCAATGGTTATAGTGGAGTTCAATTCTTTTTTTAACTTCACCAGTTTCCTGATATTATCTTGCACCAAATCATATTGTATCTCCGGGCAGCCGTGTATTTCTGAGTAGGAGCCGGGGGAGCCGGCATTGAAACTGATTCTAATCCAGGATAAATTTTCTACCAATGTCCTGGATATTTCCTCCTTTAATAAAGCGCCATTGGTACTCATGCCTACGTCAATCCCACTCTTTACCGCCTGGGTAACAAAATCTGCAATGTTGGGATGCAGTAGCGGCTCACCAGTACCCGCGAAAACGATACTCTTAACACCACAGTCAGCCATTTCGCTGATTGCGGTGTTCAATGAGTCTTTACTGAATATATCCCCCTGATAACCAGTATAATCAAAGGCGCAAAAACAACATCGGTAATTGCATCGGTTAACAGCGCTGATTTCTACGTAAATGGGATAAATATCTTTTCCTTCACTCCAGTCAGAAACTCTGTGGGGATGGTATATCAATTTATGGCTGTCGATTGCAAAATTGTTCATAAAATTATCATTTCTCGATTGTTAAGGGATTAATAAAGTGGAACCAATGCCGGGGAATAGATTTTCATGCTGTTCCTCTGTTAATATTCTGAAAACAAACTGTTCCAAGCTAATACCATATTATCAGCTATGCCGTTGTTACTGAGCATACCTGTTGCCTTTTGGTGTTCTACCCAAGGTAGTATTAAAAAGAATGCCTCTCTGTTTTTTTGTTAAGTGATTCGACTAATTGGCCCATAAAATTTTTATTAACCCGGAAATCACGGCTGTCAAGAACAGCTTTGACCCGCAGACCGGAAAAATCTATATCTTTACTGAATGTGGTAAAATATCTGTCCATAGCTGGAATAACTACCACTTCATGATGTGAATTTCTTAATTAGTCTATGGTTTGTTGAAATTTATTAAAAAAATGTGCCATGTGGGGTATTTGTCTGGCGGTCACATGCATCTTTCTACAACAGTTGACGCATAGAAAATTTATTCCCAACAAACCAATGAGCGACGCGGAATTGGGTATCTTTTCATCTCTAACCTCCAATGGATAGGTCTGACTAATCGTAATTGGGTGGCGACATGATGGACATTCCAGGGCTAGGGTTGATGTCCATTGGCCGGTTTGTGCTGCTTTCTTAATGATTGTTAGGCGTTTACAGCCATTGTCTAAACAATTTGTTGTTTTAATTTTTAAATCTCAAATCGCCTGCAGGCAGGCTCCTACAGGTGTAGGGTGCATACCATGCACCAAAAAAATGATGCCGGAGAAATATGGTGCGTGATACGCACCCTACGCATTTTCTTCATATATGGTGGTGGCACAACCATAGGTCTGATTGAGCGCAGCGAAATCAGACAGTCAACTGGTTATTGTCCGCTCTCGATGTCTCGCTTTGCTCGCTTATCGGCTACGCTCAAGCAGACCTACAATTCAACAGGCGATCATTATTGAGCTGCCAGAGGCCTCTTTTTTCAAACCGAGTCTTGGGAAAAAGCGTAGAATCTTTAGGACTCTTTTCAGTACCCTCCGGGTGAAAGTGCCTTGAAATAACTCGCTGTAAATAGTTTTAAAATTACGTCTCCAGTTCGAAGTCGGAGTTTATGCTCTGTTTTTTAGAGCGCTTATCTCTTGTTTTTTGTTACAGCCTCTCAGAAGTAAGGAACTGAAATTATGCGTTTGTCGATTCAAAAAGGCGATTCCACGACAGCAGCCTTTCCAACTCTACACCTACGTTCAGGATAAAAATTTCAGCTTTTTTGTATTCAATCCAAGGTAAAATTATGAAGATAGCGTTAATATGCCTCTTTATGTTTTCCAGATTTAGGGGCTCTACCGTTTTACCCATAAACTTGTTGCCAAGTATGAAATTTCGGCTGTCAAGTACGGCTGCCAAGTTCAGGCCATTCAATGATATGTCTTTTTTAAATACCGAAAAATATCTGTCCATCGCCGGGAGTAATACTACGGGGTGACGGAGATCTTTGACAGCGTCAATTTTAGCCTGAAAATCAGTAAAGAATGGTTTGATATGTGGTATATCCCTGGGTAATAAATGCATCTTACGGCAACAGTTGGGGCAGAGAAAGTTAACTCCCCGCATACCTATTGGAGAGTTAAGGTTGATGTTGCTGTCGATTCCCGCCTCAGGTGGATACCGAAAGGTCTTTTTCAGTAAGTAGTCGCACGAAGGACATTCAATTATTAGACGGGACTGCCAGTTATTCGTCGCCTCTCCCCGAACTTCAACTGCTCGTTTACGGTGGTTCAAATCGTTTATTTCTCTCAATTTGATATACCAGGAACGGAAATGCTCATCGTTCATGGAAGTCATGTTTATATGGTCCTTATATAAATAACGAGATATATTGCATTGACTTCGTATGAACCGCACCTTGTCCTTGATGAGACCCTTCTTTTGGGCATAGTCAAATATCTGGGTGCCAGCGTATGGAATTACTGCGGACCAATCAACAAAATAAAGCTCATTATCCTGTTGAAAACTCAATGATTCTTCTAATGTTTCCTTGGTCTCTGCGGGATCACCAAATAAAAAGTTAGCCTGAAAACCTATATTTTCTTCACGCAGCATCCGGACGGCGCGGGCAATATCGGAAGTGGTGATTTGTTTCCGCATACTGCGAAGTATAATATCCGAGCCGCTCTCAAAGCCCAGGGATATGAAATTACAGCCTGATTTTTTCATCAATCTGAGCAAATCATTATTTAATTGATCTACTCGCAATTGACAAAACCATTTTATATCAAGATTCTTCTCAACAAGAAGCTGGAAGAATCTTAGCATTCGATTCTGGTCGGCGGAGAACAGCTCGTCATAAATATAAAAATTGTTGATTCCATACTCCTTGATGTAACGTTCTATCTGGGTGACAACAATATCTATACTGACAGTTTTATACTTCCCCATTCCTGCGTGGTGGCAGAAGGTACAATGAAAGGGACACGAGCGGCTGGCAATCATTGGTATTGAACGGCCCATATCATAGCGCGTAAGATGATAACTGGTCTGTTGCTCTCCCTGGAGGGCCAGATGCTGCCGCATATCCATCATATTCAGATCCGGAGCGGGTAGGGAATCCAGATTTTCAACTTTGGGGCCTTGACCGGTAAAAATCGGCTCAAGTTCCTTCCAATACCAGATGCCTGCCACCGTATGCGGGGAAGCTGCTCCCATAATGGATCGTATAAGGTTGGTGAAAATTATTTCTCCCTCGCCAACCACCATGAAATCTGGTTTCAGCGTTCGCATGACCAGTTCTGCTTCACAGGAGGTAATGCCTCCGCCCAGAACTATTGGAATCTGCGCAGAAATTTGTCTGACTAACTGTATAAGTTTCTCAATTTCATTAAAACAGATGGTGAGACCGCCAATACCTATGATGTTATAATCATTCTCCTTGATTTTATCTCGAAGCGCATTGTACCTGTCTGAAGCCGGAAAGTGATTCAGGTTTAGTCCTTCCACCTGATATCCCTGCCCCCTTGCGTAGGCTCCCACATAGGCTAACCCCAGCGGAAAATATAGTGTGTTGACTTCCGGGGAGTATGAGGGGGCGATTAAAAGTATCTTCATGGGAATTAATATTTCTTGTATTTCTCTAACCCACTAAAGTGGAGGTGGTCGTAGAACTTATTAGGATAAGTGCCTTGGTCGTAGAGATAACTATCTTATTTCGTAACTGCTCACAGGGCACCGCATTTTTCCGCGATCAGCCTGTCTTACATAGCACCAGTATGCTGCGCCAGTCTGATCACGAAAATCTACGGCAC
>JANTFJ010000083.1 GCA_024763495.1 Desulfobulbaceae bacterium
ATCGCGAACGTTGAAACGGGCACATGGCGGCATCCCTGAAACGCTTACAGGCCGTGCCTTCTCAAAAGTCAAGGTGTGGTTTATTGATCGCTATCGACTGAACAGTTACCATTAATCAACCATTCTCGACAGTGCTGAAATTTTTTATTCTACCGCTGCCGCCCCACCCCGCCTGCCTGATATCTTTAGTTAAACGGGATGTAATTTTCCATTTATTCAAAGGGCTGATCAGGTAAAGTCCGTCAACTATCGGAGCTATTCTGCTGATCAGGTTCCAGGTTATTTCCATGGCCGCTTTACGTTGATCCTCCACCTTATCGAAACGCCACAATTTTTTTCTGGTTTCAGCCGGAATAGTAATCCCCGGTACTTCATGGTGAAGAAAATCAGCATTGCGGGCCGAGATCAGCGGAAAAATACCAGGCAGGAGAAGCAGGTCGAGATGAGCGGTCTGTTCAATCATTTTTTCCACAGTTTCAGCGGAAAAAAGTGGCTGGGTCATAACAAAACTCATGCCCAGCGCAGCCTTTCGCTCAAGGCGCCTGATCTGATTTTCCGGCCGAGACGGACGGTAGCTGAATGCGCCGCCTATGGAAATATCACAATTCTCCTTCATATCCCGACCGGCCAGATTCCGGCCCTGGTTAAAAAGGTTGATTGTCCTGATCAGGCCAAATGACTGGACATCAAAAACACCGCTTACTCCTGGCTGGTCACTCGATGAAGCCGGGTCGCCGGTAACCGCCAGGATTCCCTGGATTCCCAGGATATGGGCTCCCATGATCTGGGCCTGCAGGCCCAGAAGATTTTTATCACGGCCCGTAAGGTGAATAACGGTTTTAATTTTTACCTCTTCCTGGATGCGATGGGCCAGGGCCATGTTATCGGCCCGGAGTACAGCCAGGGGATTTTCACCTAAAGTTATTACATCCGCCCCACTCTCTTTCAGGCTGTACGCCCCCTTGATGACCCCGCTGACATCCAGATGGGTAGGCGGATCAAGTTCTACAAAAATCGGCAGCCGATCCGGCGATAATTCGCGCAGCAGCCTGCCGCGGCCGATTTTTTCTTTTTCTTTGCTAGCGGTCAGGCCGGCATCGCCTTCCAGGGCCGCGACTTTGGCCAGGGGCCGTTTTTTTATCCGCAGCAACTGTTGAAATTCGTGAATATGAGTAGGTGTAGTGCCGCAGCATCCACCCACCAGCCGTACTCCAAGTTTGATCATTTCGGTCAAAACCTGACCCATGTATGCCGGTTGAGCCGGATAAACCATCCGGTGACCGACAATCTCGGGAAAACCGGCATTAGGAAAGGCTGATAACGGTACCCGTTCTTTGAGCGGAGACAGATGTTCAATAGCTGTAAGCAGGGTAGATACCCCCCGGCCGCAATTACCGCCTGTCACATCAGCTCCGGCCTCAACCGCAGCCAGGCCGCAGGTTAAGGCATCAACTCCTCGACTGGTTTTTCCATGAGCCGGGTAGGCCATCTGGGCAATAATGGGAACATCGGTTATGGCTCTGGCAGTTTTAATGGCCGACAGCAATTCCTCAAGGCTGGTAAAAGTTTCAAAGAGGAGCAGATCAACCCCTCCTTCAAGCAACGCCTCAATCTGCTCCCTGAACGATGTCTCAATATCGGCAGCAGCCTGTTCTTCCCTTTCCAGATCGTCAATACCAGTGGGTCCGATAGAGCCGGCCACATAAATGTCGTTGCCGGCAGCCCGCCGGGCAATACTTGCCCCGGCAAGATTTATCTCCCTGATTCGGCCAGCCAGCCCGGCTGACTGGAGTTGGAAACGGTTGGCACCAAAGGTATTAGTTTCAATAAGTTGACTGCCGGCCCGAATATATTCTTCGTGAATTGAATAAATCAGGTCAGGTTCGCTGAGGTTCAGCCGGTCGGTATCACGCCCCAGTTCAATGCCCTTGGCATAAAGATAGGTGCCGATAGCTCCATCGCCCAGCAAAACCTTGTCACGCAAATATTCAATAAAGTCTGGTCTCATATTTGCTCTTTTGTGGAATTGATTACTTTACTGCCCAGTTTTAACAGGTGAGAACTGATTTGCAGCTGGTCGTTTCTGGCTGTATTCAGATTAATGGCAAAACGTATTTTGTTATCAATTTTGAGCAGGCCGATAGTGCCGCCCTGATCGGCAAAATTTTTAATATCACTGATCAGCAAAACCGGCTTGCCGGCTAATTTTTGCAAGATTTGGGGCAATGAGTTTTTTTCTGATTTACTGATAAAAATTATCTGGCAGTCAGGATCATCCAACAATCTGCTTCTTTTTTTAATAACCAGCTTTCTATCTTGGACTTTTTTGTCATAAAATTTGGCAAAACTGTTGCCGAAAAAATCTTCACCATAAATACAAATACTTATAGGGCTGTCCGGAGTGGCAAAGGCGCTGTCCGGCCAAGCGGTAAAACGGACGAAATTAAAAATAAAAGCGGCCTTGACCCGGTATTCCCGGTCGATACTGTCCTGGGCCTGGACATTCAGGCACAAGCTAAACAGCAAAAGGCAGCTCAAGGCAATACAGAATCGGAAACGATTTATTTTTTTATCTGGTCGCATAATTAAAACCGCCAGGTTGCTTTGAGATAAACAGAACGTTCTACCTCAGTGGAGAGAAGACCAGCTGTTCCTTCTCTACATTCAGGATGTTCACTGTCCAGCAGGTTCTGTCCCACCAGATCAAGATGAAAATCGCCAAAAGGCTGCCAGCCGATTCTCATATCCATGCTGATATAAGAATCTGTATGTTTTCCCGGCAGGACATCGACATAGCGAAGCCAGAAATCCAACTCGAAGTTTTCAGGCAGATCAAATCGGGAGCGCAGTGAGGCCTGATGATGGGGATCGGCTCCGGCGATATATCCTTTTACCGCATTGTTATCCGTCAGATCAAGCGCCATATATTGGTACGAATAAATCCCAACCAGATTCCACCAGGCCTGGGGCTGCCAGTTAAGTACCACTTCGCCGCCATAAACCGTTCCCTCCATGTCATTATCATAAATAATGGTGTTCAGTAAATATCCTGATTCAAGATGGCTGTCCGTCAACCTGAAGGTACGCAGCTTGTCATAATCACTATAAAAGACGGCCAGATCGACACTCAGGTATTCCAGGCCGAGAAAGCGGTAGCCCAGTTCATAGGCTGTCATTTCTTCAGAATCAAAATCATCGGAACTTACGATGTTGGTTACTATTGGAAAAGGATAGGGGTTAATTTCAGTATTCGGCGGGGCAATGCTGTTAATTTCGCTGTCATGCTCAGCCCGGGAAGGAGTTCTCACCGCCCTGGAGACAGCAGCCCAGAAGGTATGATTTTTATTAGGCGACCAGAGAATCCGAGCGTTGGGCTGCACTTCATAGCCGGTATAATTATTATGCTCAAGTTTACTTCCCAGGATAAGGGTCAATTTTTCCGGCACCAGTGAAAGTTCATCCTGGAGAAAACAACTGTAGATGTCATCGGAACGGTGATAGGAATTATGGGCCTTGGCGTTAAAACTGCCCCTTATATTATCACGGGAAAAACGGTAGCCGGCTCCCCAGATAATTTCCTGGAAACCAGCGGCCTGGAAACGATGCTGAAAATTAACGTCAAAGGTATCGCGTTTTTCATGGAGCATAAATTCATCCCTGTCGGTTCGATCATAATAAGTCTGCAATTCCAGATCAGAGGCAGCAGAATGTCTCTGCCAGCGGAACAGGAGATTTCCACCCTTCATTGCCGGACTGTCTTTCATGGTGTATTCGTAGGGAGGCTGCAGATTGGAATATTCAATGGTACTACCGGTATCAGTATTATATATGTCCCCCTGGAAGGTAAAAGTATCATTCAGGGCAAGCCGGCCGTCAGCCCTGAATCCCCCCCGCAGGGAATTCCAGCTGTCAGCCGCGTCATGGGTGTCGGCGCTTAATGTGCCGCGGTCAAAATATTTGCCATACATACGATAATTGATCTTATCGCCAAGCTGACCGCCATAACGGAAATCGCCAAAGGCCCGTTCCTGGCTGCCGGTGCCCATGGCCGCCAGACAGCCCTGGGTATCCGCTGAGTTTCTGGTAATTATATTGATGACGCCATTTACCGCGTTAGCGCCCCAGAGAGTGGCGCCAGGGCCGCGAATTACCTCAATACGCTCAATATCTTCGAGCATGGTGTCCTGCTCATCCCAATGAACCCCGGAAAACAACGGGGTATATATTGAACGGCCATCAATAAGAACCAGAAGTTTATTGGCAA
The DNA here is from genome assembly GCA_024763495.1 of Desulfobulbaceae bacterium. Lineage (GTDB taxonomy): Bacteria > Desulfobacterota > Desulfobulbia > Desulfobulbales > SURF-16 > JANTFJ01. Next base: position 4,265 of record JANTFJ010000083.1, read on the forward strand.
ACTGACTGTTAAATCCCCTGATACTGATTCCCCAGATATTGTTATTAAGATGGGTAACCGATACGCCCGGGGCCATGCGCAGGGCCTCAGGAATAGAGGTAACTCCGGAACGGCGAATATCTTCCCGGGTAATGACATATACAGCAGAAGCGGAATTGGCCAGTTTCTGGGGTTTTTTACTTACCGAGGTTACTTCGATTTCCATCAGGTCTTCCAGGCTCAACTCAGTTAAATCTTCAGGCAGGTCTGCTGTTTCAGCCAGGGCTTGAAGTGCCGGAAAAGTCAACAACAGCAAAACAAGAAGCAGCGTATTCAGGACACTGGGAATTAAACATCTTCTCCACGATTGTCCAGCAGTAAAATCGATCAACATGAAAATGTCTCCAGAAAGATAATTTTAAATTAAAGATAATTCTTAATATTATATTTGTTAATATTTGCAAGTGTAAAGGAAAAAGATTTTTCAACTTTTCAGGAACTCCCTGTGGTTAGTTACTTTACTGAAAAAGGCCGACAAACTTTTTATATCAGGCACCATATTTCTTGAAAATGACCGAAAAATAGTTTAGACCTTATCAGCCATTAACTATTTGGGATTTCTTTATGTCAATTCGCCAGACAATAGAAGCGCGGGAACGGGAATATCTCTCGCCTTTTGCCAGATTAAGCGCTGAGAGCCGAGGCCGGGCGGTAAACGAAAAAAAATGCTCAATCCGGGCCGAATTCCAACGGGATCGGGATCGAATTGTCTATTGCAAAGCATTTCGTCGTTTAAAACATAAAACCCAGGTGTTTCTGGCTCCTACCGGTGATCATTGCCGGACAAGGCTTACCCACACTCTTGAAGTTTCGGAAATCGCCCGGACAATTGCCCGTTCTTTACGATTGAACGAGGATCTGGTTGAGGCCATTGCCCTGGGCCATGATCTGGGGCATACCCCTTTTGGCCATGCGGGCGAAACGGTATTAAACGAACTGACCCCTGGTGGTTTTTCTCACTATCGCCAGAGTCTCAGGGTTGTTGATGTCCTCGAAAACGACGGCCTTGGCCTGAACTTAACCTATGAAGTCCGGGATGGTATAGTCAAGCACTCAAAAGGCTATGGCGAGGTACTGCCCACTGCCAGCCGGGACATGCCAAAAACAGCCGAGGGCTGCGTAGTCCGCTATGCTGATATTATTGCTTACCTGAATCATGATCTTGATGATGCGATTCGCAGCGCTGTCATTAACAAAGAAGATATTCCCCTGGAGTGCAAGAATGTTCTTGGCCGTTGTCATTCCAAACGAATCCAGACAATGATTCAGGGGGTTATTGCCAGTACCCGACCCAAAGACAATGAGCTTGTTTTCGGGATTGACGAACGTATCGGTCATGCCATGCAGCAGTTGCGCAACTTCTTGTACCATAATGTTTATCGCTCTCCCCAGGTGCATGAAGAGTTTGTCAAGGCCAGTAAGCTGCTGCGCGATTTATACAGGTATTTTCTGGATAATAAAGATTTTCTGGAACGGGAAATGGGAAGTTTTGCCGAAAGCATGTCACTGGAACGACGAGTATGTGACTTTATTGCCAGCATGACGGATCGTTACGCCCAGAATATGTATCAACAGATTTTCTGGCCTAAATCAATTGCCTGACAGTTAATATGTTATTGTCTGGATGAGCAGTGAAAAAAAGTCACGGGAAGCCCGATAGTTTTTCCATTTTAGTAGTTAACTGTCAGCTTCCAGCGCTGACCGCTTAACCAGCATGGCTGGATCAAATGTGTTCCAGCCACCCCAGTACATGAAAATGCGAGTTGTGCTTCCCGGTACTTCCGGGGTATTTTCACGCTAAAAGTTAACAGAGGAACAACCCATGCCTGAAGAAGTAAAATTTCTATCATATATAGAAGCGTTGGAGATTGTCGGCAATGTAATAGAAGAAGAACATATACGTGAACCGGATAAACGAATCCTGACAGTTTACGACAAAAACGGCAAAGAACTTTGCTGGTTTGACGCTGACGAGGTTATTGCCGAATCAAAACCGGATACCAAAATTCTGGATGAGATAAAAAAAGCAGCGGTTGAATATGTCATGCACCGGATTCCGGAGTGGGTTCGGGATAAGTAAGGACAGAACCGAGTGACAGGAGATCAGGAGTAAGGCACTAACGCCGATAAGCTGAAAAAAAGCAAGAGCAGGAAGGTATTCACTCCTCGCCGGCAGGCTGATGTCTGACGTCTGCAAGGCCGCCAGGCATCGCCGGAATGTCAGAATGTCCCAGGGGATAGCCTCCGTCAAGCCTGATGGTGCTGCCGGTCATAAAAGGGGCGTCTTTCAACAGAAAAAAAACAGCCTTTATTATATCATCTATCCGTCCTGTTCTCTTTAACAGGGTATGTTCTATAATAGCCTGCTGCTGTTCGGGAGTAAGTAAAGGCCAGCCCCTGGTTTTTGCGGCGTGGCGGGTCTCAAAAAATCCCAGCATCAATTCGTTGACCCGTACCTCCGGAGCTCCCTGGCGAGCCCAGGTTTCGGTAAAAGATGAAATTGCCCGATTGGCGGCAGCATAACCATCGTTAAATATTAAACCAGCCGGGCCGGAGCGCCCGACAATTCCGGCTATGGAAGACAAGGTAATGACTACGCCGTCACCTGATTGTTTTAAAAGGGGCATAGCCTGATCACAGGCAAACCATTTGGCCTTCAGGGTGGTAGCCATTTCAAGATCCCACTGTTCGCTGGTGTAGGGGCCATGAACGACCGGCATACCGCCCCGTTCAATATTGTTCAAAAAAATATCGAGTCCACCGAATCTTTCTTTGATCCTCTGAAAAAGCATCTCCACTTCAGCAGGCTGCCGGAGATCAACTTTGACCACCAGATGTTCATATCCTGCGCTGCTAAATTCTTCCCGCATGGCCTTTGTTGCTTCCGGCCAGTCATAACAGGTAAGAATCACCCTGACTCCGGCCTGGGCCAATGCCAGCCCCAGGGCCTTGCCGATTCCCTGGGCTGCCCCCAGCACTAGGGCTGTTTTTCCGATTAATTCCACAATTTACGTTAATTTGTAACTTTTGCTCCAGCCGGCGGCAGCTCACGCTCCTGGAGCAGGGAAATGGTTTCATTGACGACAGGCCGTTGCAGCAGAAGTTCATTGCCGGGATGAATAATATTTGATTTAAGATTATTCCATACCTTTATATCAGCGGGCTTCAATTTATAACGCCTGGCAATAGCCCACAGGGTATCACCTTTCCGAACAGTATAACTTGCCTTGACATGCTTGTTATCAGCCCTGCAGCATTTTTTATAAACTCCGGCAGTAATAACAACCGGATCAATATTGTTGTCAAGATAAAGGGCAAGCTGTTGCCCGGCCCTGATTTTATGCATATTTTCAAGGCCGTTCCAGGCCGCTATCATCTGGATCGGCACATTATATTGCCTGGCAATAATTGAAAGGGTTTCGCCTGGTTTTATCTTGTGCAATACCATGTGACTTCCCTTTTCTCCGGCCGGAGTTTCTTTGTCCCAGAGAACATAGTTTGTGGTCTGACAGGGAATGCGTAACCGTTGTCCCTTATTCAGTTTGTTTGACCGTAAATCATTCACCTTAAGCAGGGTGGTTTTATTAATTTTGTGTTTCCGGCAGATCCGGGTAATGGTATCGTTGCCCGCGACAATATGAGTTTTATAACTGGTTGTCACAATAGCATGAACTCTGGGCAGATTCGCTTCCAGGGTTTGCTTCAGGCCCATGGGCACTTTCAGTTGATATGATGCCTGGTTCGGAGGAGTGATCTGTTTGCGAAGCTGGCGGTTTAATTCCCGCAGTTTATTCAATTCAACAGGACAGGCGGCAGTAACGGCTCTAAATGAAGTCCACCGGGGCACCTCGACAACATCATATGCCAGGGGCTCATCATAGTTAATATTGGTGAAGCCGTATTTTTCCGGATCTTTTGCTATTATAATGGCAGCAATCAATTTGGGGACATAACGTTTAGTTTCCATTTTAAGAAAACGCTTATCAGCAATTTCCCAAAAATCATTTGTTTTATAGCGGCGTATTCCTTTGGCAATTTTTCCTGGTCCGGCATTATAGGCGGCAACAGAAAGCTCCCAGGAATTAAAGCGCTGGTAGAGTTCACTTAAAAATATAATTGCCGAGTCTGTCGCTTTTTCCGGATCTCTTCTTTCATCAACATAAGAATTGATAGTCAACCCGTAATGTCGGCCGGTGGCGCGAATAAACTGCCATGGCCCGGCAGCCCTGGCCCGGGAATAGGCAGTCAGGCTATAACCACTTTCGATCATGGGAAGATATGCCAGGTCAAGGGGTAGATCGGCCCGGGCCAGTTTTTCCTGAATCATTGGAACATACCGCCCGGATCTTTCCAGCCAGCGGCGAAAGGTTCTATGATGTTTTTTTGTAAAAAAATCCAGATAAAATTCAACCTGTTTATTGATAACTACTGGAAAATCGTAAGTGGTCTCGGGCGGGACAGGCACCAGCTCAGGAACATTTTCCCGCCATTCTCCAAGTTGTTCCAGATCGCGAATTTCCTCGGCAGTGGTAATATCCGGCTCTGGAACAGTAAGCTCTTCGCTGATCTCTACAGGCGGAATCGTGCTTTCAGGTTCCAGCGGAACCAGAGCCGTTTCCTGCCTGGGCTGGGAGGCACAGCCCCAGAGAAAAAGGAGAGCAAAAAAAACTGCGTAGGATGATTTATACAGGTATCTCATAATTATAACATATGTAAGCGCTCCATGAACACCATCCCGCGCACGCTTTAACCCTGTGATATACCGATGTGTTATCGCGGGGCGTGAAGCACGCGCGGGGCGGTGTCCCTGAATCCCTTACAGTTATGGCGAATATGGACAAAGTGGTAAGGGAAAGAGCATTAATTAATAAAAATGACCTTACTTTACTATGTAACGAGGCGCAACCGCAAATTTTTTCTTACTTTTAGTAATTCTACTTTGCGCTATACTCTTCTTTACGGTAGATTTAATGCAAATCTTCAGCCATACTTGATTTATTTGTAACTATTCAGCTGCACTTCATCCGGAGTCGAAGTTTATGCCCTGTTTTTAAGGGTGCTTACCTGCACGCGATAAGTCTGTCTTACAT
>JANTFJ010000084.1 GCA_024763495.1 Desulfobulbaceae bacterium
TCCGTGTGCTTTAGCTGTGCGTGATAAGGCTGGCACCCATACTTCGGGCATAAACTTCGCATACTGATGCTATGTAAGACAGACTTATCGCGTGCAGGTAAGCGCAGACTCCGGATGAAGCGCAGCTGAATAGTTACCACAAATTTTAAATAAATACGGCTATAAACAAAAAACGAGGTAGATGTATATGAGTACAAAAACGGAAACTAATGAATTTCAGGCTGAAGTCAAGCAATTACTTGATATTGTAATTCATTCTCTTTACACGGAACGTGATATCTTTCTCCGGGAACTTATTTCCAATTCCGCGGATGCCTTGGAAAAATTTCGTCATCAGCAGTTACTTGAGGAAGATGTTTTTGATCCTGATGCCTCCCTGGAAATAAACATAAACTTTGATGATAAGGAACATACCCTGACCATTACTGATTCCGGCATCGGCATGACCAGGGAGGAACTGGTTGAAAATCTCGGCACAATTGCTCATTCCGGTTCTAAAAATTTTTTTAAGGCCATGAGCGAGACAAACAGGAAGGATGTTAACCTTATCGGTCAGTTCGGGGTTGGTTTTTATGCTGCTTTTATGGTGGCGAAAAAGGTGCGGGTTCTGTCCCGTTCTTATAAAAAGGACGCGGATGGCTGGGAATGGTCATCTGACGGGGCAGGTTCCTATACCATTTCCGCGGCTGACGGCCTCCATCGCGGGACCAAGATTATTCTTGATTTAAACGATGACTCTCATAAATACGCTGACGAATTTACCATTAAAAATATAATTGAACAGTATTCCAGTTTTGTTCCCTTTCCCATTAAGGTTAAAGGCGATAAAGTTAATACTGTGCAGGCAGTCTGGATACGTTCCAAGAATGAAATAAAGGAAGAAGAGTACACGGAGTTTTATAAATTTATCGCTAACGCGGCTGATGACCCCTTGTTACGCCTCCATTTCAGTGTTGACGCGCCCCTGGCCATAAAGGCTCTGCTTTTTGTCCCCCAGGAAAATTTTGAAATTTTAGGCTTTGGCCGCCAGGATCCCGGAGTAAGTCTTTATTGCCGCAAGGTATTGATTGATCAGCACAGCGAGAATATTCTGCCCGACTGGCTGCGCTTCCTTAAAGGCGTGGTGGACAGCGAGGATCTGCCATTGAATATTTCCCGCCAGGCCCTGCAGGACAATATGCTGGTCACCAAGCTCAAAAAGGTAATTACCAGTCGATTTTTAAAATTCCTGGCTGAGACTGCCAAAAACGATGCGGAAAGTTATGAAAAATTCTGGAAAAATTTTGGTATTTACCTGAAGGAAGGCGCGACCCAGGATTTTACCCATCGCGACTCTATTGCAAAACTGCTGCGTTTTGAATCATCCAAGTCGGAGCCGGGTAAGCTGATTTCCCTGGAAGATTACGTTGAGCGCATGGATGACAAACAGAAAGAAATTTACTATATTAACGGCCCAAGCCGCGACGCTCTGGAAAGCGGCCCCTATCTTGAGGCTTTTAAGCAGCATGATCTGGAAATTCTTTATGCCATGGAGCCCATTGATGATTTCGTTTTCAGTCACCTGGGCGAATTTGACGGCAGGAAACTGCTTTCCGCTGACCGGGCCGATCTCCATCTGCCGGAAACCGGCAAGGAAGACAAGGACAAAAAGGACGAGACAAAAGAACTGGATAAACCGGTTGCTGACTCCCTGCTCAAGTGGATGAAAGAAGTGCTGGGCGACAAGGTAAAGGAAGTGAACAAATCCGAGCGTCTGGTCGACAGCCCGGCCATGATTGTTAATCCTGATGGTTATATGACCAGCAGCATGGAAAGAATTATGCGGGCTACTAACCAGGATCATCCTGTCAGCGCCAAAAATATGGAGATTAATCTCGGTCATAAACTGATCAGCGGAGTTGCCGACATGCGGATCAAGGATGAGGAATTTGCCAAAAGCATGATTGAACAAATTTATGATAATGCCATGATTCAGGCCGGTTTGCTTATTGAGCCGCGCAGCATGGTATCGCGCACCTATGAAATTATGGAGCGAGCCTTAAAAGCTGAGTAGCTGTTCAGCCGCTCTTCATGTCACAAAATCCTTAACGTAGCCCTGCTATGCCTGCGGTTTCGGAGTCTGCGCTTACCTGTTCAATCAGATCGACTGAATCTGCAACACATTGAGGCGAGAAAAACACCAAGTTATTTTTTACCGAGCCCTTGTCTCGCACATCAAAAGCACACGGAGTCTCACTTCGTTCGCTTACCTCTGAATAGTTAGTAAAAAACCTGGATTTTTATCCGGGTTTTTTTTGGGACAGGAGAATTGTTTTGCCTTTTGTTAATCGTCAAAGTGAGTTGTTTCACCTCTGGAGTCGCCAGTTACAGCGGGAATTTCATGACATCAACTGGAGATACAAGCTGAATCTTTCCCTGCCTTTGTTTGAAATTTTTAAGGCAAAAAAACGCTATGGTTCCTGGGATCCAAATCAAAGGATTATCAGAATCAGTTCCGTGCTGATTGAAAATTTTTCCTGGGATATTGTAATTCAGATCTTAAAGCATGAAATAGCTCACCAGATCTGCTCGGAAATATTTTGTGACGCGAGCGGCGGCCATGGCAGAAATTTTCATCGAGCCTGTGATCTTCTTGGCCTGGCCCCGGAGTTCCGTCTGGCCGGAGGAGATCTGCCGCAGGGATTTATTTCTTCTGCGGCAGTTGATCAACAAACCGATAAGGGACGACGTTTTATCAAAAAAATCAGTAAGCTGCTGGCCCTGGCTCAATCAGCTAATGAACATGAGGCCAACCTGGCCATGACCAAGGCCGGTGAGCTGATGGATAAATATAACCTGCGGCAGCTCGAAGACGACAGTAGCCAGGGATATGGCTATCTGATAATTAACCTTAAAAAGAAAAGAACAGAGCGCTATCAGCGGCAGATATGCAGAATTCTCCAGGAATTTTTTTATGTCAAGATTGTTTTTTCCTCACTATATGACTCCCTGCTTGATACCGAACATAATATTATTGAATTACTGGGCCGCCGGGAGAATATTGAAGTGGCGGAGTATATCTATTTTTTTTTAGAGAATAAACTGAAAGAACTGTGGCAGCAAAACAGAACCAGGTTTCGGGGCAATGCGACGCGGGCAAGAAACAGTTATTATTCCGGGCTGCTGGCCGGATTTTATGACAAGCTGGAGCAGCAGAATCAAAACCTGAAAAAACATTCGGTTTATGACCATTATTCTTCCAACACCAGCGCCCTGGTAGTGGCCGAAGATCAGCAGTTGCAGAATTTTATCGGCAATCGTTATCCTCGTCTCTGCTGCCGTTCCCGGCAAAAAGCGACAATATATCGCGACAGTTATGACCGCGGCGTTGAGGACGGAGCCAAAATTGTAATTAACAAAGGCGTGGGCGGTGATGACGGCAATCTGGGCCGTCTGCTGGAATAGGGGATAGCTCAATAATATACAGCCAGGCGGCGACAACCCCATAACTGTAAGGGGTAGGGACGCCGCCATGTCCGTACTCCACCAACCAGTTACAAATACAGAGATTTGTGCGCCTACCCCATGAGTAGTTATTCTTATTCTATTGTAACCGCATTTCCTATAATCGGCAGGTTGGTCGGTTCGCTGGATGGATCGGTAACAGCTCTTACAACGACAATATAGTTGCCGGCCTCCGGAAAGCTGAAGGTTGCCTGATTATTTGTAGAGTAGGTCTGGGTAATGATCCAGGGGCTGGTGTCGTATTCCGTTGTTCCGTAATCAGCGCAATAATAAAACTGGTAATACATCGTGTCGCCTGCTGTTGTCTTGGAGCTTGCGCTGAATGTGACAGGGGTTCCAGCTGCAATGGTACCGGTGTTATCTGAGGAAAGAGAGATAAGATTTACAGAGTTGGAATCGCCTTCCACGTTTACAACACCACCAATTATGGGCAGGGCGGCAGGTTCATTGGCGGGATTGGTAACCACCCGTACCACGATAACATAGCTGCCCGCCGTATCGAAGTTAAAGGTAGCCCGGTTACTCGTAGAATATGCCTGAGCAACAATCCAGGGGCTGGTGTCATAAGCAGCTGTTCCATAATTAGCGCAATAATAAAATTTGTAATAAAGTTGTGAGCTGTCAGCGGCAACAGCATTTACTGTAACTCCTACGGGATCACCTGTTTGCAGGGGCATCGGGTAGGTCATGGTAATATTCGATATTGTCACGGACGGCTGGGATTGCAAAAAGGCAAATGCTCCCATGTCCGCCTGTGTGGTATCTGTGTCCACAGTTGAACCGGGGTCACCATTATCAATGCAGGGTGATTTGGTGGCGTCGTTCAGGGGATAATTCTGCCATTTTAAAGCCAAATCGCCCTCCGTCGGGTTGACAAAAAGGGGATCATCTGAAATACATCCCGTGCCGAACCAGCTTTCGCTGCTACTGTTTTCCGCATCAGAATAGGTCATGGTAACCGCTGCGCTGCCTGAACCAAAAGAATACTCCAGTTCTTCCGGCGTATCATGCCATAATATGTTATTATTAATTGTGGATGAGGCCGTGTCTTGATCTAAATACAAATAAATTCCACCGCCGTTTGCCGAGGCTGTGTTGTTGTAAAAGGTATTATTGTAAGAATTTAACGAGCCTGTATTTGTAGCATAGGAAAATCCGCCACCCACATTTCCAGCCTGATTGGTATAAAAAATATTTCGCTCTACGCTGACAGTCGCCGTTTCGGTGACAAGACTTAATCCACCGCCATTCTGGCTGGCCTGGTTGGCGGAAAAAACATTATTGGAAATGGTGGCATTGCCTGCAAAGAAATTGATCCAGGCACCACCACCGTATTCAGCGGAGATGTTGTTGGTATGGGTGTTACCGGAATAGGTCAGGGTGCCGCTGTCAATATAAACCATGGCACCGGCACCACTGCCGATACTCGACTGATTTGCCGAAAATGTGTTATTGCTTACCGTGGCAACACCGCCGGCATTGAAGCGAAGAATACAACCACCGCCCCCCAGCCCGGCGGTATTGCCTGAAAACGAATTGTTGTCAAGGGTCAGGACGGAATTGGCACCCAGTTGATAGGTCATTAATCCGCCACCGTCCGGATTACTTCCGCCGCTGGCGCTGTTGCTGGTAAAAAAATTGCCCTGAATGGTTCCCTGGCTCGTACTGTCGGAATAGAACATAGCACCGCCACCGTCCCCGAAGTAAACACTGCCGCCGGTATTGACTACACTGTTTTCTTCAAAGGTACAATTGGTGAGCTGTAATGTACCTGTAACTGTTCCCACATACAATCCGCCCACATTGGCGTTGGAACTGTTCCTTAAAAATTCGCAGGAACTCACGGTAATCGTCCCCGTGTCCGTGGCCAGGCTTGCGCCGCCGCCGACACTGTTGTTACTCGTGGCAGAACTGTCGGCTACTTCACAATCGTCAAGGGTAATGTTCCCCCCGACCGAAGTAACGCTGAGGGCTCCACCATTATCGGTCGTGGTGCTGTTACGAAAAGTCATGTCCTGAATTGTAACGGCCGCACTGTTTTGAGTGGTCGTAATCGACAGGATTTGAACGGTATTACCACCGTAAAGGTAGGTGGATGATTTACCGGTGCCGGTGATCGTCAGAGAGAAATTCTCGGATGAATTAAAAGTTAAACCTGTTGAAAGATTGTACGTTCCAGAGGCTACATTAATGGTGTCATTCTCGCCGTTTGCAGCAGCAGTTGTGAGTGCGTTTTGAATTTCCGTCAAACTTGAAACATTAAAAGTCGCTGCCGCTGCAACTGAAATTGAGGAACATAACACTGATACCATAACCATTATTTTGAACCATATTTCAGTTCGATTCATGCTTGTCACCTCCTCAGTTCGCTTACCTCTGAATAGTTACACAAATTTTAGCATCCCATTTTTAGCATCCCATTCTGTGTTGTGATAAAGGGTTTTTATGGCTCCAAGAAGATCAGCTCTTCCTGCCGTTCAATGACTTCGCCGATAATCGCGCAGGGCAAAGAATAGGCGGAACTGTTTATCAGTTTGATAATAGACTTGATTTGCTCTGGAGAAGCGGCAATCAACAGACCTCCCGAGGTCTGGGGATCGTAAAAAGTCATTTCCCGCAGATCATTTTCAGCCAGATGATTTGCTACCTGTTTCTGATAAAATTTACGATTATTGTGGGCACCTTCAGGGATAATGCCCATAGCGGCAAAATCCAGTACCCCATCAAGCAGGGGAACGTCTGCGGCGGAAATTTTTATCGACACCCGGGAGGCTGATGCCATTTCGTAGAGATGACCGATTAAACCAAAACCTGTGATGTCGGTGCAGCCATGTCCGCCCACCGCAGCCAGGGCTTCGCCGCTGATGCGGTTTAAGGTGGTCATACAGGAGGTTATCATTTTTTCTTCTCTGGTGCCGGCCAGTCCTCCTTTAATTGCCGTGGAAATAATACCGCTGCCCAGTGGTTTGCTGAGGAGCAGCATATCTCCCGGCCTGGCCCCGGAGTTCAGCATTACCCGTTGCGGATGGACGGTTCCCGTCACTGACAGCCCATATTTTAACTCTTTATCCTCAACACTGTGACCGCCGACCAGCAGGGCTCCGGCTTCTTCTATCTTGCTGATTCCTCCGGCCAGAATTTCCCGCAGAATTGACTTGTCCATGGTTTTGATCGGAAAGGCGACAATATTCATGGCCAGCAGTGGTTTACCGCCCATGGCATAAACATCGCTCAAGGCGTTTGCCGCGGTAATCTGACCGAATGAATAGGGGTCATCAACAATGGGAGTGAAAAAATCCAGGGTTTGAATCAGGGCAGTATCGTCATTTAAACGATATACTCCGGCATCATCACCGCCGTTGGTTCCGACTATGAGATCAGGGTCATCGGCAATTTTGAGGCCGCAGAGAATTTTGTCCAGGTCCCCCGGACTGATTTTGGCTGCTCAACCGGCCGCTTTAACCGTGCCGGTAAGTTTGATTTTATTGTTCATAAGGTAACTGTTCACCAGGGAGTAAATCTTTGCAATATTTAAGTCTCTAAGTGTTTACCAGGGCTGTTTTTTACGGTAAAACAGTTAGAGACAAAAGTCGTAAACAGGATATAAAAAAGGAAAATATCAGCAGATGAAATTTCATTCGTCCAGCTTTTTATAAAAATAGGGCGGAATCCGGTTTTTGCTGACAGTTCTTTTTTTCTTCTCCGCGCAGTTAAACTGCTTCCAGAGAATGGCTAACCGTTCCTGGCCCGTGACTCTTTTTCGGATCATAAAAAAGGGAAAGGAGGATCCGATTTCCCAGGAAACGAGAATATATATTAATTCAGAACAGTTAATAAGGACAATTATGCCGATAATAATATTGAACCAGAAATAGGCATGTGACGCATCATTTTCAAATAATGGCGAAGCCGGGTCGATATATGGCCGGGAATAGAATTGAAAGACGATAAATTCAACAACAATGGTCAACAGAAGAATCCACAACAAGCCTTTGGCCTGGCGGTAGATACGTTCCTTGGCCTCCAGATCAGCGCAGATCTCCAGGCAGTCCTGCTCAGTGTCGGGGGTAGATTCATATGCCTGAAAACGAATCCATAACTTGTAAGCCCATTCCCGTTCGCGAAAATAACCACCGAAAAAGAAACTAAAAATACTTGTTAAGGCCGCAGAGGAAATCAGGAATGGGGCTGGAGAATACATATTATCATTTTACTCATTGTCCAGCGGCTGTGCAAACAATTATTCCCATAATTGGTTTCAGTAAAAAATAGCGGCCGACCAAGAAAAGAATAATTGACAGAATTGCCGCTGCCGGCACAGTTATCAGCCAGGAGCCGAAAATTTTCTGGGTAGTACGCTTATCAATGCCGTTTAAGCCCCGGGCCAGGCCAATGCCGAGAATAGCTCCGACCAGAGTATGGGTTGTTGAGACCGGCAGGGAGAGGCGAGAGCAGATCAGAACTGTAGCAGTAGCGGCAATGTCGGCGGCAACCCCGCGGGAAGGGGTTATTTCGGTAATTTTTGTGCCCACGGTGTGCATGACTTTATAGCCGTAGGTGGCCAGGCCCAGGACAATGCCGATACCGCCCAGGCAGAGAATCCAGGCCGGAACCCCGACCTTCATTTCAATGCTGCCGGTATGGAGAATATGAATCACGGCGGCAAAGGGTCCCACCGCGTTGGCCACATCATTGGCTCCATGGGCAAAGGCCACGGCGCAGGAACTGGTCACCACCAGGGGCACAAACATTTTTTCTACCAGCTCCAGCTGTTTGGCAATGGGCAGTGCGTTTTTGTCCTTTAATTTGTGGCTGACCAAAAATTTGGCAAAAATGGCGCTAACCAGGGCAATGGCAATAGAAAGATAGAAAGAATTGGCATCGGTAAGCCAGGTTATGTCACCGATGACATGCTTCATGCCTTTATAAATAGTAGCAAGGCAGACAACCGACATCAGGAGAAAGACAATCAGGGGAATATGTTTTTTGGCTGCTCTGGCGGGCTGATTCTGGCCCAGAATAGCCTTGCTGATATATTTAAAAAGAATAAAGGCCATTAAGCCCCCGGCCAGCGGAGAAATAAACCAGCTGGCGACAATTTGAGACATTTTCCCCCAGTTTACAGACTGCCAGCCTGCCGCAACTATGCCGAAACCGGCAATCGCCCCGACAATAGAGTGGGTAGTGGAAACCGGCATCCCGAAGCAGGATGAAAAATTAAGCCAGAAGGCGGCGCAGAGTAAAGCCGCAGTCATGCCGATAACCATGAGAGCTGATGCCTCACCAGGCTGCATGCCGGGCATGGCGGCCAGTAGAGCCGGATCAACGATACCTTTACGTACCGTGTCGGTGACATGGGCTCCTACCAGTACTGCGCCGGCAAATTCGCAGATACCGGCGGCAATAACCGCCTGCTTGACGCTGATTGCCCTGGAACCTACAGCATCGGCCATGGAATTAGCCACATCGTTGGCGCCGATATTCCATGACATGTAAAGTCCGATCAGTGCCGGAATCGCGATAATTATGTAATCCATGGGATATATAACCTGTTATAGTGTAAGTGCTTGGTAACTGCTCACAGGGCACCGCATAATTCCGCCATCAGCCCGGTTTACGTATGACTAATACGCAGCACCGGTCTGATGACGAAAATCTACGGCACCCTGTAAACAGTTACAAATACTAAATTTGCAATCATTAGTCCCTTAGAAATTATTTTCGTGTTATTTATGGCAAGAAATTAAAAATTTTCTTTGAAATAAACAATCTGCATCTACTGTTAAGGGACTTATCC
>JANTFJ010000085.1 GCA_024763495.1 Desulfobulbaceae bacterium
AAATATATGCATCATGATTGCAGATTCAACTGCCCCGAAGGGGCCTCTTTTTTCAAGCTGAGTCTTGGAAAAAAGCTTAGAGACTTAAATGTTGCAACGATTTACTCCCTGGTGAACGGTTACGACAGGCTGAACGCGGAAATATGCGGTACCCTGTGAGCAGTTACTAAACGAGTACAAAAAAGGCCGACTCAACAGTTAAAAATATTGAGTCGGCCTTTAAGTTGAACAGTTTCAGGACAGTGGTTGTAATAGTTTTTCGCCCCACCAGGATAGTTACAAATGGTAATTATTCAGCTATAGCCCATCTTCGAGCATTTGGGCTTTCTCGAATAGCATTTGACAGCGCTCAATAAAGTACACCCGGACAGCGACACCCCATAACTGAAGGGGTTCAGGGGACACCGACATGCGCGTGCCTCAAGCCCTGCGATAATAGATTGGCATATCGCAGGGTTGAAGGATGTGCAGGGCGGTGTGCATAAAGTGCTTACTCATTTTCTATTAATGAAATAAACTACTGTTTAAAAACATATGGACGTAAATTGAGGCGGCATAACCTAAAGCCACAACCGGGGTCCATTTAAGATGAGCGCCAAAGGTATAAACGCCACGGGCCGTACCCATGAGAGCTACACCGGCAGCCGAACCAATGGAGAGCAAAGAGCCGCCAACTCCGGCTGTCAGGGTAACCAGCAGCCATTGCCCCAGAGACATATGAGGTTCCATGGTCAAAACCGCGAACATAACCGGAATATTGTCAACAATAGCAGACAGGATACCTACCAGCACGTTGGCGTAAGTAGCGCCCAGGCCGTCATACATCTGGTGAGAAACCATTGCCAGGTAACCAAATTGGGAAAGTCCGCCAACACAGAGGATAACACCATAGAAAAAGAGCAGGGTATCCCATTCTGCCCGGGCAACCTTTCTGAAAATATCAAAGGGATCGTCCGGACATTCTGTTGAAATTCCCAAGGGCCGGTCATATTCAATCGCCCGTTTTTCCCTGACCTTTATATAATAGGAGAA
The DNA here is from genome assembly GCA_024763495.1 of Desulfobulbaceae bacterium. GTDB lineage: Bacteria > Desulfobacterota > Desulfobulbia > Desulfobulbales > SURF-16 > JANTFJ01. Next base: position 1,033 of record JANTFJ010000085.1, read on the forward strand.
AAAACCAAGGTAAGAAAGACCCAGCATCATGCCCGCGGCCGGCGGCAGATCAAGAAAGTTATGAAAAGAAACCGCTGTAATGATAGTCATCAGGAAGAGAAACATTATCCGTTTGGCCCCGAATTTCATGTGGATCGTTTCAGCCATGGCCTTAGGGGTTTCCTTGGAGATACACAGGCTCATGATTGCGGCAGGAACCACCCAGTTAAACAGGGCCGGGACAAAAAGACAAAAGAAATCACTAAAAGCGGCCTGGCCCTTCTGCCAGACCATCAGGGTGGTTATATCGCCAAAGGGTGAAAAAGCGCCACCGGCATTAGCGCCGACAACAATATTGATGCAGGCCAGAGCAACAAATTTTTTATTGTCTTTGGCAACGGCCATGACAACCGCCCCCATGAGAAGAGCAGTTGTCAGATTATCCGCTATCGGAGAGATAACAAAAGCGAGGAAGCCGGTAATCCAGAAAACTATCCGCAGTGAAAAACCACGGGAAACCAGCCAGGAACGCAGGGCCTGAAAGACATTACGTTCATCCATCGAGTTAATATAAGTCATGGCGGAGAGCAGGAAGAGCATCAACTCGGCATACTCGGTTATATTGTGGATAATGCCATGGTGTGCCTCTTCAGCCGGTATTCCCACCTGCCGGTAAGTCAAGGCAAGCAGTACCCAGATGATTCCGGCAGCCATCATGACCGGCTTACTTTTTCGTAAATGCGATTTTTCTTCAAAGATGACCAGGATGTAGGCAAAAACAAAAAGGGCTACAGAAGCATAGCCCAGAGTAGTTGAGGTCAGGCTCACCGCTTCACCAGCATGTTCACCATGTCCTGACGCCAGGGCCAGGGCCGGAACAATGATGGTTAAAAGAAAAGCAAGACCCCCGGTTAATGATTTCATAATGTAAAAACTCCGTTATTGATTTATAGCGGTCAGCCCTCAGTTGTCCGCTGACAAAGGCACATAAGCCATGTCTAAGTTGATTTACAACAAAGAACATGGCTTATTACCAATTCGTCGTCTAAATGCCGACAACTGAAGGCCAAGAGCTGATTAAATGATTTGTAGAATAGAATTAATAGAACATATACAGCATGCCGATTAAGACCACTAGAAATAGAATTGTCATGCCAAATCCAGCCCGGGCGTAATCGGTTGTGCGATATCCACCGGGACGCATGATAAGGGCATTAACCTGATGGGTCGGCAGGACAAAGGTGTTGGATGCGGCAAGGGCAACCACCATTGCGGTTATTCTGGGATCGGAACCTGCCTGGACAGCCATGGACATACAGAGAGGAACAAGGAGAACTGTTGCGCCGACATTGGAAACTACCAGGGTGAAAAACGAGGTTAACAGGCCAACAACAAGCAGAAAAACAATGTTTGGAACCGTGCCGATGGCATTCATGATTGTCGTGGCAATCCATGCTGCGGCCCCGGTTTTCTGGAAGGCAAGACCAAGGGGAATCAGGCCGCCAAGGAGGAAAACCGTCATCCAGTCAACAGACAAATATGCCTCATCAATAGAAATGACCTTGGTCAGGATCATCCCCAGTGCTCCAGTGAGCAGACAGACGGAAAGGGAAAGTTTCATGGGGAAACCGAGCATGGCGGTAAGGGGTTCGAAACCCAGAACCAGGGCAATAGCGATACCAAGCCAGATTACGGCTGTGCGGGCTTTATCCTCCCGCATAATCTCACCCATAATGTCAGTGGTAAAAGTGAATGCCGCTTTCTTTTTCAAGGCATGGAAAAATTGCCAGCGGCCAAAAAGAAGTAAGGCATCACCAGGCTTTAATACTTCTTCGCTCACATCCTGGAACTGACAGGCACCGTCACGACAGAGAACAACAGGAACCACATGATGAGTTTTTCGGAAACGAAGCTCGCTTAAAGTTTTTCCAACCAGCTCGGAACGGGGAGTAACAATACCCTCAAGGATACCGGCATTATTAGGTGAAAAATCCTCGGCAAACACATCAAGATCATCTTTAAAAGTAAGACCATGATCATCAGCAAATTGCTTTATCCGCTGGCCGTTACCAACAACGGCAAGAGTCGTGCCTCCCTTGATAATGTCATCACGAGTAGGAGCAAAATTTTTATGGTTATTGTCGGATATTCCGGCAATAGTTACATGATACTTGGTACGGACATGAAGTTTCAGGAGATTCTGGGAAACAAAATCCTGGGGAACATCAATTTCGAAGATACCGGCAATCTCCTGATAAGTGTCGGCAATTGAGGAAGGAAGCAGACTGCTTTCCTCCTGGCCGCCGCCCTTGGGCAGAATAAAACGACCGAGAATAATAAAGTAAACAATAGCCGCAACTACCAGCGCAACACCAATAGGAGTCTGGGTAAAAAGGCCAAGAGGCTCAACCTCGACGCCCAGCAGGCCGAGGCTGTTTGACTGATCAATCAGGTCATTAAGCAGAATTGTCGGACTGGCACCAACCAGGGTGATAGTACCGCCGATAATAGCACAGAAACCCATGGGCATCAGGATACGCGAAACCGGAATGCCGGTCTGCCTGCCGATTCGAATTGCTGCCGGCATAAATAATGCCGCTGCCCCGATATTCTGCATGAAACTTGAAATAAAGGCTACTGTTGCCGAAATCAGGGTCATTATTCTACTTTCCGATTTACCGGCAATTTTTAAAATATTACGGGCAAGGACATTCATGCAGCCTGTCTTATCCAGTCCCGCACCGATGATAATAACTGCTATAATTGACACAACAGCGTTACTGGACAGTCCGCTGATTGCCTCTTTCGGGGTTACAACACCGAGGATAGGCAGAATAACCATCATAATCCAGCCGACAACATCCACCCTCACCCATTCAAAGATAAACATCAGGATCGCCATGACCAGAACTGCCATGACAATTCCCATATCCTTGGTAAAGGCAATTTTGTCGGCACTCTCAGCTGTGTCAGCAACGGCATCAGCAGCAAAGGAAAATCCACAGCCGAATAAAATACCCAGCAGGATGATCCCGAAAAAACAAAGAAATTTTCGTTTCTCAATTCCCATTCTTCTTCCTCCCTTGGAACTCGCGCAAAAATAATTTCGCGTTATGCGGTGCAATCCGGACATTAAGGGGAAAACGATCTTAAATTATGAACGCTAAACTAAAGCTTGCTGCACCTGCACGCAATCAGATCGTTTTTCCAAATGTTCTCATCACTCCTTTTCCTGCAAATTTATTTTTGAATGAGCCCTTAATAAAATTATAATAATTATATCTTTAAAATATTTTGTAACTACTCATGGGGTAAGCGCCTGATGTATGCAAATCTCAGTATTTGTATCTGGTTGCTGGGTGCCGGAGATTTTCGTGATCAGACTGGCGCAGCATACCGGTGCTACGTAAAACAGGCTGATCGCGGAAATCTCCGGTGCCCTGTGAGCAGTTACAATATTTTTAATGTCACTCCAGTCGTCTGGTGCCTATTTATGGAAAAGGGATTTACCGTTCGCCCCAGAGGGTAAATACAACTTCAGGAAAGCATCCTGAAAGGTAAGCTTCCATGAATATCACCCTGCACGCGCTTCAACCCTGCGATATCCCAATGTATTATCGCAGGGTGAAGAGCGCATGCAGGACGGCATCCCAGAATCCCTTACAGTTATGGGGTTGTCGACACCTGGGCGCTCTTTATTGAGTGCTCTCCCTTAAACTGTTTTCCTGAACCATCAAATCGTGACAAGTTAAATAGCTGTGTATTCATAGCGCTAAAGTTGAGAAAGTCAAGAGGAAATGTGAAAATTATTACGAATAAACACCTTCTTCGAAATGGATAACGGGCAGGAACATTACTCAAATGTTTTTTATCATGGCATGTTTTCGGGGGAAACGGTCATGTCATGCTTTTTGGACATAATTTTTGTCACAAGCTCAATATCCTCGGGTCGATCAACCCCATGACTCCTATAAGTTGTTTTGACTATATGGATTGGAATGCCATGCTCCAGCAATCGTAACTGTTCAAGTTTTTCTTTTTTTTCAAGAATGCCTGAGGTCAGGGAAACATAGCGTTCGAGGGCATGCATCCGAAAAGCATAAATGCCGATATGGCCATAGTAGCAGCCATCAGGCTCCCCTGAGCGCGGATAAGGGATAACCGCCCGTGAAAAATATAATGCCCTGTTCTCATTATCCAGAACAACCTTGACCTGATCCGGGTTCCGGGCTTCCTGAAAGCTGATTTCCCTGGCCAGGGTAGTCACCTGCACATCACGGCATTGAAAAGGCTCAACCAGATCTTCCAGCATTGCCGGCTCTAATGCCGGTTCATCTCCCTGAATATTTATGACCACGGCATTACCGGGAATTTTTAATTTTTGAGCCGCTTCCAGAACTCTTTCCGTGCCACAGGTATGGGTGCTGCTGGTCATCAGCACGTCAATGTTAAACTCTTCGGCAGTAGCAAAAATTCTCTCGTCGTCAGTTGCCAGCACAACTTTATTTAATTGATTACATTGGTTGGCCCTGTTATAAACATGCCAGAACATGGGCTTTCCGAGAATTGCCGCCAGAGGTTTTCCCTCAAAACGGCCAGAGGCATAACGGGCGGGAATTATCCCATAACAAGGAGGAAGTAAACTCATAAATATTACGGTTATATTTTTAGCGTGAAAATACCCCGGCAGTATCGGGGCACAACTCGCATTTTCATGTACGGGGGTGGCTGGCAAAAATTGGATCCAGCCATACTGGTTTAGGCGCTTACAGCCTGTCAATAAACAATTTTATGTCGATTTTATAATTTCTTATAATATCCACATGTTAGCTAAGCCAACAACCTCCCAGGCGATCCATGCTGTGAGCTCTGCATCATGTTTTATCGCTCAGGGGGCTGAGCTCCTACAGAGACTGAATTTTTCATGAATTACGATGCAGCAATTTACTGCAAAAAGCTTCTTTTCCCAAGTGAAGTGCCTTACTCCTGAATTACTGTTAAAAAATTGTAACTGTTCAGCTATATTTCATCTTGGCCCATTTGAGCCTTTTCGAATAGCATTATATGCATTGAAGGTAAGCGCTCCATGAACACCACCCTGCATGTGCTTCATCCCTGCGATATACCGATGTATTATCGCAGGACGTAGAATACGCACATGGCGGTGTCCCTGAATCCATTATACTATTTTAAAAGGACTGTATAGTAAAATTGGATATAAATTTCAAGACGGAAACAGGAAACAGCCATGTGATCGGAAAAATAATTGACAGAACATAAAAATGATGAAAAGAAGGATGTGATAATTGTAACTGTCGGGATAAAAACACGAAATTGAGTAGATGAGCTCAATAACAGTAAACATTCGGTTAACCCATTCAAGCACGGATTGTTTTTGCCTGAATTTCTTGTTTTTTATTGCAGGAGGTTAGTCCCTTAGAATTTATTTTTGAGTGAGCCCTTAATTTTTCTTCCAGTTGATCTGGGCCGGGAATAAGGTCTAATGCTATGTAAGACAGCATTATCGCCTGCTGATGAAGTACAGCTGAATAGTTACTGAAAAACAGGAAAGCAGAGGCTGAAGGTTATTACTTTCAGGGCAGGTTTTTACAAGGACAATGATTTATTCAAAAACAAATACGGATTTCAAAAAAGCGCTTACGCTGATGCCGGACTGCCATATCGGCAATCTTGTTGTTTCTTTACCAGCTATTGTTGCTTTACAGAAACACTTCCAGGGTCTCCAGCACTACCTAATTGTGGATGAGGCTTTTAAAGAGATTGTTGAACCATTGATTGATCCGGAATACACCCTGTTTTACCCAAGAAAACAAACAAATAGCGGTAGTTATTTTAAACGGATAGCGGCTTATCTCAATTTTCTGCTCCAGGTACGACGCATAAAGCCTGACATTGTCATTGATCTTGAAGGAGGAAAAACATCGGCAGCTATTACCGGAATTTCTAAAGCCGGAGTTTGTGTTTCCAGGGCTAATGCCGACAGAAAATCTCTTTACACCCAGCTGGTTCCTCTATCTTCAGGCAAACACAAGGTCTTTGCCTATACGGAAATCGCGGCAGCTGTCGGGGCGGAAATTGACCGGAAACCGTTTCGGTTTTATCCGGACCCGGCAAAAAAAATCAAGATTAATAAAAGGCTGGAAGACTCCGGCCTGATCACGGGAAAACCTATAGTCGCCATTCATCCCGGGGCCGGGAGAATACAGAAATTATGGACTATCAGCGGGTTTGTTGAAGTGGCTGACTGGCTTTCGGATCAAGGTTTTCAAGTGGTGTTTATCGGCGGGCCGGCCGAGACAACAAGGACAGATAAGATCATGGCGCAAATTTCAGGATCTGCCTATAATTTTGTCGGCAAACTTTCCCTTGGAGAACTATTGCCGCTGCTTGAAAGAAGCAGGGTTTTTCTTGGTAATGACAGTGGGCCCATGCATATGGCTGCAGCAATGGGAACAGCAGTGGTAGCAATTTTTTCATACGCGGATGAGCGTGAGTGGGGGCCGCGCAGTGAAAGGTTTATTGTGCTGCGGGGCCAGCCAGTCTGTGCGACTTGTATTAACAAGCAATGCCGGAACCCTGAATGCATCAACACCCTGAATCCGGATCTGGTCAAAAAAGCATTGTCTTCATTTTAGCCCCTTAACCCAGCGGCAGAATTACAGTTATCCTTGTCCAGCCTTCCTTTTCGCTGCTGATTTTTATTGTTCCTCTATGCATTTCCACAATTCTCTTCGAGATAGTCAGCCCCAGTCCTGACCCCCCATGGGCGATAGAACGGGATTTTTCCACCCGGTAAAACTGCTCAAAAACTCTTTCAACATCCTGAGGCGGAATGATTTTTCCGGTATTTGCCACCTCGAGGCGGATATGTTGTTTCTCTTTGGTCAGTAATATTGTCAGTTGTCCATTTTTTGCATCATTGTAACGTATAGCATTATCAATGAGGTTAATACAAAGACGGAGAATTTTATCAACATCGCCAGGCAGGGAAATATCCTGGGCCAGGTCGGTCGTGACCGTGATACCTGTGGCAGTAAGCATATCCTGGTAGTCGTCAAGAACCTGTTCGATAATCGCACCTGGATTCAGCGGTTCAAGGGTAATAGTTTCCTGCTGTTCAAGGCGGGAAAGATCCAGCAGGTTCCTGATCAGTTTACTCATGCGGCGCATGGTGTCGAGCTGCCGTTCCAGATCCTGGCGCATATCCAGCGGCAGCTCGGAATTCAAGAGTAATTCTTCCTGGCTGAGAACCAGCAGGGTGAGCGGGCTTTTCAGTTCATGCGAGGCATTGCCGATAAATTCTCTCTGTCGGTCAAAGGAGTGGCGCAGACGGTCGAACATTGTGTTTAAAGAGGTTGCCAGGGTGTCGAGTTCATCATGGTTTTTGCCGACCGGCAGCCGTTTGTCCAGGGATTTGTCGGTAATTTCCCGGGCCAGCCGGTTCATGGTCACCACAGGTGAAAGAATTTTGCCGGCCATGGTATAACTGGCGGCAACAATCAACAAAGTACTGATTGCCAGCCATGCCAGAATCTCCCTTACCAGTTCCTGAAGTTCTTGTTCAAGTTCTTCTATAGGCCTGGCAATCCTGATTGTCACCTGGTGACTGCCAACCTGCCTGGTAAACACCCTGACTCGGAAAAGGATTTCGTCATATTTGTCCTGTTGCAGGTTGATCTGCTCTCTCTTTATATTTTTTTCTGTATAATAACGGGATTTGTTTTTTACAGGGGGGATATCAGTATAGCGGGTAAGGGAGGAGCTATATAAAACCCTGCCATCCTCATCAAAAATTTTTATCCAGTACCTTTCAGCGGGATAAGGCAGGCGGCTGTCATCAAAAGTCCATGGGGATTGTGAGTTTTTATTGGCCTGCTCCAACAGAGAAATCGCCATATGGCTCAGTTCATTATCGATCAAGCGGACGGGTTCTTCAAGAATTTCCCAAAAAATAATTGAAGAAAAGGCAACAGCGGCAACAAAAGCAACGCCGGAAATCCACAGGGTTATTTTATGACGTATTTTCATACTGTATTACTGTCGTGACTAGTCACAGGGCACCGAATCTTAGTAAGCGCTCCATGAACACCACCCTGCACCCGTTTAAACGCCGCGATATACCTGATGTATTATCGCGAGCGTTGAAACGGGCACATGGCGGCAT
>JANTFJ010000086.1 GCA_024763495.1 Desulfobulbaceae bacterium
TTAGTTCAGTTGGGCCTGCGCCGCATACTGTTGCTATGTAAGCAGGCCCAGGTAAGCGAGGAACGAGACTCCGAATGGACAAAGATGAGGTGCTGGTAAACGCTTACGCGTGGAGCATGCACATGGCAGTGCCCCCTGAATCCCTTACAGTTATGGGGTTGTCGCCGTCTAGGTGTACTTTATTGACCCCTTTCACAGCGGAGGCCTGCTGGAATATTGGCGCTTCGCCATGTAAGCAGTTACAGGTCGGTGGTTTGGACAGTTTTTCGCCCCTACCTGAATAGTTACCAGTAAAACGTCTATCTGCGGCCTGCCGTTCCCTGTTTTGTGGAGTCACCACCTGAGAACCATCGCCCCCCAGGTAAAGCCTCCGCCAAAACAACAGAGTAACAACAAGTCATTCTTAACCAGCCGCCCCTCCCTGTTTGCTTCATCCAAGGCTATAGGTATGCTTGCTGCGGATGTATTACCATATTTTTGTAGATTTATGTAGATTTTTTCATAGTCAATTCCCAGATGGTCAGCCAGACTTTTTAAAATTCTAATATTAGCCTGATGCGGAATAAGCAGCTTAATTTCCTCAATATCGACAGCCGCATTCGTCAATACAGCTGCTACCGCCTTTTCCATGCAGCGAACTGCGTATTTAAACACATCCCGCCCGGCCATTTTTATATAGGAACCATCATGGTCGTCCCGGGCCAGTTCAGCATTCATGCTGGGAGCCCCGGCCATCTTCAGCAGATTGAACAGCCGGCCATCGGAATACAGTTTACTGGCCACAATACCCCGGCCACTTTCTTCCCCGGTCAGGATACAGGCTCCGGCACCATCTCCGAACAAGACACAGGTATTCCGATCCTTCCAGTTCGTTCGGCCTGATAAAGTTTCGGCACCAATAACAAGAATATTCAAACAGGGATTTGAATTGATATATTTTTCAGCAACATCCAGCCCGTAAACAAAACCGGAACAGGCGGCGTTAACATCAAAGGCAAAGGCATTCAGGGCCCCAAGCTCCTGCTGAACAAGGCAGGCACATGATGGCATAGTCATATCAGGGGTTATAGTGGCAACAATAATAATATTTAAATCTTCAGCCTGCATTCCTGTCATTTTTAAAGCTTGACGGGCAGCATCAGCCGCAAGCCGGGACGTTTCCTCTCCCTTAACAGCCACATGACGAGTCTTAATTCCGGTTCTGGTAGTTATCCATTCATCAGAAGTGTCCACCCACTTTGTCAAATCCTGATTAGTGACCCTTCCAGCAGGAAGACAGGAACCTGTACCACAAATTTTCGCCCGACTCATTATTCGGTTCCTGTTACAGACAAATTCACGTCTTCCAGCCCCTGGCAAACATCATTCAGCAAAACCCTGATTTTTTCATTAGCCTTATTGTCAATCAAAGCGCCGGCCACAAAAATTCCATTTTTAATGGCCAGACTGCTGGAACGGCCATGACAGATTACCGCAGTCCCATTCAAACCCAGGAGTGGAGCACCGCCATATTCCGCATAATCTACTCTTTTTCTAAAATCAGCAAAGGCATGCCTGGCCAGCAAATAGCCCATTCTGGCTTTAAATGTCTTGGATATCTCTTCTTTCAGCATAGTCAGGATAGCCTCGGCAAGCCCTTCACTCAACTTCAGGCAGACATTACCGACAAAGCCGTCACAAACGATAACATCGACATCCCCCTGAAAGGTATCCCGACCTTCAACATTACCGATAAAATTAAGGGAACTTTGCTTGAGAAGCTGGTGAGTTTTTCTTACCAGGCTGTTACCCTTGCCGCCTTCCTCACCAATACTGAGCAGACCGATACGCGGCTCGGCAATCCCAAAAGTAACTGAGGCAAAAACTGAGGCCATTACGCCGAACTGATAAAGATGCTGGGGCCGACAATCAACATTGGCACCGACATCCATCATGACTACCGGCCCTTTTAATGTAGGATAAACACTGGCTATACCTGGTCTGGCAATTCCTTTCAAGCGCCCCAGATATCGCATTGCTGCCGCCATCACCGCCCCGGAATTACCAGCACTGACCACGGCATCAACCTTACCCTGTTTAAGGAGATCAAAGGCAACTACAATTGATGAATCTCTTTTTTTGCGGACAGCGACAAAAGGAGATTCCGCCATTGTAATAACTTCAGAGGTGGGAACAAAATTAATATTTGCAGGATGTGAATGTCTGGCAAGCGCGCTTTCAACCTGAGTCCGGTCTCCAAGGATCGTAACTTCAAGATTCGCGTTTTCTTCCTGAACTGCCTGAACTGCGCCATCTACCAGTTCATCAGACCCAAGATCACTACCCATTGCATCCAGGGCAATGTGAACAGTCATCTAATCCAGTTCATCCTCATCAAGCCTTATCACGCTCCGGCCCTTATATGATCCGCAACTGGGACATAAACGATGGGGCAGTTTAGGTTCACCGCACTCTCCACAGGTAGCAACAGTAGGTGCGCTGAGCGCATCATTGGCCCGCCGTTTTCTGGTACGGGAATGAGAATGTCGTCTTTTTGGTAAAGCCATTATTTTTTTCCTCCGATTTATGAACCCGTTGATTTAGGGACTGATTTGTAACTATATTACAGGGTACAGGAGATTTCCGCGATCAGACTAGGAGACTGTCCGAGAATGCCCTTTTTCCCCAACTCTGTGTTATTCTCAAAAAAATATGCTCGCAATATCAACTATATGGCTGTGCTATTTTTTTGAGAATGCCTTGATTTGAAAAAAAATGCCTATTCTCGGACAGCCTCCTGGCGCAGCATACTGGTGCTATGTAAGACAGGCTGATCGCAGGAAGAGGTAAGCACCCTTAAAAACAGGGGCATAAACTCCGACTCCGTTCGGTGCCCTGTGAGCAGTTACCATCTCATCTCTGCGTGTTTATTTCTGAGTGAGCCCTGAGCCTGACAATAAAATACAATTTTACCGAAATCGCCCCCCTGCAGATAAATTGACTCGGTTGCCAGAATCTATCGTTTAAATCAAAATGCAACCCGTCAAGAGGCATATCAGCAAAATGGATTAGCAAAGTACTCTCCGAAATCCATTAATTTACAATAATAAAACAACGAAATATAAAAAATAGGCTTTTAATGTCAAGCTATTTCATCACATTCCGTGATCTTTTTCTGCAATCTGGATCCTTAATTGAAATCTCAGCAGCAGGCAGGGGCTGTATATAATATGTCAATTAAGTGTTCACCAGCATCTCATCTTTGCCCATTTAAGCCTGCTTGAACAGCACAACAGTATGCTGAGCAGGCTCTGGTAAACACCCTTAAAAACAGGGCATAAACTCCAACTCCGAATCTAAAAGGCACTGGTGAACGCTTAGAGACTAAAATATTGTAAAGATTTACTACCTGGTAAACGGTTACCAAAAATTCTTAATTTTATTCAGGGGATTGATTGACGGGTATTTTTGACAGCGCTCAATAAAGCACACCCAGGCAGCGACAACCCCATAACAGTAAGAGATTCAGCGACGCCGCCATGTGCGTGCTCCACGCCCTGCCTTAATACATCGGTATATCGCAGGGTTGAAGCGCGTGCAGGGTGGTGTTTATGGAGCGCTTACATATTTTTCAAGTAACTATTCAGAGGTAAGCGAACGTAGAGAGACTCCGTGTGCTTTAGATGTGAGTGATAAGGCTGGCGCAGCATACTAATGCTATTCGAGAAGGCCCAAATGAGCGAGGGTGGAGTATAGCTGGACAGTTACATATTTTCTAATTTTTTTTCAGTTTATCCGGGCTGGAGGTTGCAATATCATTTGCCTTTTCCTCAATCCGCTTGATGAGACCGGCATATTTTTCCTTACCAATAATTGACTTGAACTGAGAACGATAATTACGAACCAGGCTTACTCCTTCAATAACAACATCATAAACCAACCATTGCCTGCCTTTCCGTAACATTTTATAAATAACCGGAATTTCCTTCTGGTCACTTTGAATTATAGTATAAACAACTGCTTTATTCCCCTTAACCTTTTGTTTATTAAATAAAACATCCGCCTCAGTATTATCCTTCAGCCGATTAATATATGTATGTTCCAGTAAACGAGAAAATTTTTTCACAAAATGTTTTTTTTCCGTGTCTGTTCTTTTTTTCCATTCACGCGCCATTGTTCTTTTTGACATCTCTTCGAAATCAAAACGATTATTAACCACAACTCGAATTAAAACCTTTTGCTCTTCCCAGGATTTAGCTTTATCAGGCTGATCATTCTTGATGATATTCCTGATTTGCTCAACAGTCGCTTTCATCTGTGACATGGCATCAGGGACTGCGATTTCCGCTGACACCTGTGGGCTGAGAAAAAAACTCATTGCGATGCAAAAAAATAAACAACGAAACAAACTGACTTTAAATATCATTAGCGAATTAATTCTTATTTGCCGTTTCCCCATAATATTTTTACCAAAATAAATTAGTAGAGATAAGGTGTAATACGGACATTTAGAGAAGTAATCTGATTGCATGCAACCGCAGGCGTAGCTTAAGCCAGGTTCCGGGATTGCATAATTGCAGATCGCTTTTCTAAATGTTCAAATTACGCCTTATAATGCGAAGTTATGTTCAATGGAGTCCTATGATCATCTAAAGACAACAAAAGCCTCAGGAAATCCGGCATTGGCCATGTTTGCTTCTTCAAGCTTGGCGGTAACAAAATTACCCTCCACAGGTATCTGGACTCCATAAAAAGAATAATCTCCCCGTTTATATTCTACCAGAGTTGCTGCCCGATTTTTTCCGCGTAAATCTTCTGCTAATTCCCTGGCATGACCTGCATCAACAAAAGCGCCAACCTGAATGGAAAATTTTTGTTCACTAAATTGTTTTCCTTGTTGATTTTCATTATTTTCTTTAACGCATTTAATTGACTGCTTATCCTGTTGACTGCCACAATTTTTTATCTTATTCCGGCGGTATTGAAGATAGGCGTCGCGTTGAGATAGGTAAGCATCAAAAGCTGATTCTTTAAAACTTTCATACTCACCGATTATCAGGGAAGTATCATTTACCAGTTGGCCGGCAAAAGTCGCCACTCCGGCTTCAGAATCAGACTTATAGAGATATGCAAATGGATTTAGATATGAATCACCTAGAAAACCTGCGGTATCACGCAAAGTAGAAGGCCCGAAGAATGGCCAGCATATATAAAAACCATTGCCTATTCCATATACCCCAAGAGTCTGACCTAAATCCTCGTCAGTTGGTTCCAGAGAGAATTTTTCCCGGGCAGGATCAGCCATACCAAGCACACCAACAGTGGAGTTAATCAGAAAACGGGAAAGCTCTACACCTGACCCCTTGAGGTTCCCCTGAAGTAAATTATTCACCAATCGAACCGGCATTAATAAATTTTCAAAAGCTCTTTTGATACTGTTACGGATTACCTCGGGCACTGTGGCACCATACCCTCTGGCCACCGGCTTTAAAGCCCAGAAATACAATTTGTCATTAAATTGGAAAAAAAACCTGTTCAAAGGTTCAAGTGGATCACACTCTTCACATATCTCCGGTTCATTATCGTCCAGAAATCCATCGTCATCAAACAAATCATCGTCATCAAACAAATCATCGTCATCAAGATTAACTTCATCTGCCCAGACACATGCGGGAGCGGTCAAGAAAAAAGAAGGAAGGTTAGCAACACCAGCTAACACAACGAAAAGAATCATGATACACGATTTTATCAAAACACTTTTAAAGTCATTTTTAAAGTCATTTTTCATAAATTACCCCTTAAACAACCAAGGCATGATGAGGCACGATCCTCATCAGGTTATATATTTTATATATATAATGCAAAATTCGCAAATCATTCTTTATTGCCTTATTCCTGACCTTTTGTCAAAAACAATTTTTTGAGGTATCGGCGGTTATTTATGATAGTCCACTCTCCCTGGAGACACACAACATGAGCTTACCTACCCTGTATTTTTCTTCCAGGAAGCCGTCTCCGGCAGGGACAGAGGGGTTATATTAAGAACAAAACCGCCTTGCAGACTTACAGTAATGAAGCCAGACGATCCCCTAGCTTCTGCAGACGCCTGCCAACTACATGGACAATCTGTTTCAAAAAGAGTATCCCCAGGGCCGGTTCTTCATCAATAAGCCTATCAGTCATCAGCTTATTCATAATCAACAGCCGACATTCTTCCATACTGATTACAGTAGCTGTCCGTTGATTGTTATCCACTATAGAAATTTCTCCAAACATTGCACCCTGCTCAAGGATTGCAAGAAGAATATATTTCCCGGTAAAAGAAGTTTCTTTTTTTACGGCCAGCTTGCCGGAGAGAAGAAATCCCATAAACTCACCCGGGATCCCCTGAGAAATCAATTCGGTATCCGCCGGTATCTGCCGGTATTCAAAATATGAACAAAATTTCTGTCGTTCTTCGGCAGCTAAAAAAGGAAAAAGCATGGCCAGCTCGTCATCGCTCAGGTTCCCTGTATTTTCAACGGATTGAGCCATTAGACCTCACCAAAAACATATTTACTGATTAATTCTTCAAGATCAACGGCAGATTCTGTTTCCGTTATAAAATCACGGTCATGCAGGTAATCATCTGATCCGCCCTGGCTAATCCTGACATACTTGTCGCCGATAATTCCCTGGGTTTTAATTGAGGCAATAGCATCATCCGTAACAGTGACATCTTTATCAATATCCATTACAATTTCAGCCTGATCATCAGCAGTTAGTGATACTTTTGATACTTTACCGATTATGACGCCGGCCATTGCCACATTGGCTCCTTTTTTCAACCCGGCAATTTCATCAAAATCCGCCTTCAAAGAATAATTATTACCTTTGGAAAAAATAGAAAATTCACCAAACTGCACGGAAATATAAGCAAATGTGGCAAATCCAGCGATAAGGAAAAGACCGACGATTAACTCAAGATTTATTTTTTTCATGAATTTTTCTCCATCACCTTACTGACATAGACCTGACCCATTGTCGCTTCGACAAAAGCCATTATTTCAGGGTCAGTGCTGTGCTGAATTTCTTCGGGAGTGGCAAAGGTAGTCATGTGCCCGTTATTTAAGAGAATCACCTGATCAGCCAGATTAAAAACTTTGGGGATGTCATGGCTGACAATTATAGAGGTATAACCATACTTTTTCTGAGTCTCAAAAAAAAGCCGGTAAATCTCCATGGAGATCTCAGGATCAAGACCAGTTGTAGGTTCATCAAAAAGCATAATTTCAGGTTGCAGCATCAGGGCACGGGCAAGCCCCACTCTTTTTTTCATGCCGCCGCTTAATTGAGCCGGATATTTATTTCCGTGCCCCGTTAATTCAAAAAGAGCCAGTGCTTCATCTACCCGCTCTTTTATTTCCTGATGCGGCAGTGAGGTTCTCTCTTTCAGAGGCAGGGCGACATTTTCAAAAACTGTTATGGAATCAAGCAGAGCTGCGCCTTGAAACAGAACACCAAAATTAGTTCTGATCCGATTCAATTCCCTCCTGCCCATGGCCGCAATATCCTGCCCCTCAACCATAATCTGTCCGCTGTCAGGCTTCATCAGGCCCAGAATCAATTTCAAAGTCACGCTCTTGCCCTGACCGCTTCCCCCGGCAATAACCGTTGTCCTGCCCTTGGGAAAACCGACATTAACCTGATCAAGAACCGACTGAGAACCAAATTTCTTGGTAACATTTACGAAACTGATTATCGGCTCGTTCACATCATCACCGCTGTAATCAAATAATCCCAAACCAAAACGGAAATGGATGCAAAGACAACGGCCTGGGTCGTAACCCTGCTGACCGCCTCGGCGCCAAAACCGGCTCCCCTGATTTTGTGAACAAAATAACCGCGGCCCGTGCAGATCCAGACAATCAGCAATGCAAAAACAAAAGATTTAATTATTCCCAGGTTTATATCCAGATTGACTACGCTCTGCTCAATCCCGGAAACATAAGCGCCGGGATTTACACCAAGTAATCCAACCCCAACAAGATATCCCCCCAAGATACCAATTATATTAAAAAATAATGTCAGGGCAGGAACAGAAATTAAAGTAGCAAGAAATTTGGGGGTAATAAGAAATCGGAAAGGATCAATTGCCATGCATTCAAGAGCATCAAGCTGTTCTGAGTTCCTCATTATACCAATTTCAGCACACATGGCTGACCCGGCCCGTCCCGTTACCATCAGAGCGGTAAGAACCGGGCCAAGTTCGCGGATAAGACTCAGGGCAACAGCTGAACCTAACCCGCTATTGGCACCAAATTTACTTAGGGTATAATATCCCTGTAAGCCTAAGACCATGCCGGTAAAGCCGCCCGTAAAGGCAATAACCCCGAAAGAATTGACCCCGATTTCCCTGATCTGCCGAACCAACTCCATAAACCGAAAAGGTCTGGAAAAAATTCCGGCGAAAGCCTGGGCCAGGAAAATTCCCATCCTGCCCAGATCACGGAAATAATACAGGGCTGTCTCCCCAAGTTGTTCAATGATTTTAATCATTACTCCCCTGTATTAATAATAAAAGACCAGAGTTTAAAAGCAATTCCGGGAATTTTTCCCCAACTCTGTGTTATTTTGAAAAAATAATGCTCCGGAAAGCGAGCTGGCGAGACTCCGAGATATCAACTATATGGCTGTGCTTATTTGTGCAAAATGCCTCGGAGTCTGGCGCTTACCTGATTTGAGAAAAAATGTCTATTCCCGGACAACCTCCTGGTGCTATTCAAGCAGGCTCAATTGGGCAAACATGAGATGCTGGTGAACGTTTACCAAATATGAAATATATTAAGTCGATCTGATTGAGCAAAACCACAGGTGCAGCAAAGCTACATCAAGGTTTTTGAGATTGAAGATCGGCTTAAAAGGTGTTGCAGTTGCTCCTCAAAATGTGAAATTATTTCTGAACGTGCCATAAAGATAATTCTGCCATATTCAGTATTTACGCATCTCCAATCTGCAACTTTTACTTTTTGGTAACTATTCAGCTGCACTTCATCTGCACGCGATAAGTCTGTCTTACATAGCATTAGTATGCGAAGTTTATGCCCGTAGTATGGGTTGCCAGCCTTATCACGCACAGCTAAAGCACACGGAGTCTCACTACGTTCGCTTACCTCTGAACAGTTACAGGTCGGTGGTTTGGGCAGTTTTTCGCC
>JANTFJ010000087.1 GCA_024763495.1 Desulfobulbaceae bacterium
GCCGCCATGTGCCCGTTTCAACGCTCGCGATAATACATCAGGTATATCGCGGCGTTTAAACGGGTGCAGGGTGGTGTTCATGGAGCGCTTACCCTGACAATATTAACCAGGCCTTCCATTATCGGCCACAAAGGAATCAGCCATGACCATTGATGTGCAACAACTAAATCATGAAATTGAAAAAGAAGGAATGCTGCTCCAGCAGATAAGAGAAGAAATCGGCAAGGTCATCATCGGCCAGCAGCAACTGGTGAACAAGCTGCTTATTGCCCTGCTCTGTAATAACCATGTCCTGCTTGAAGGAGTTCCAGGCCTGGCTAAAACCCTGACCATCAGCACCCTGGCCCAGGCCATCCACGCCTCTTTTCAGCGTATTCAATTTACCCCTGATCTCCTGCCCGGCGATTTACTGGGCACCCTGATTTACAATCCGAAAACCGGTGAATTCAGCACCAGGAAAGGGCCGATTTTTGCCAATATCATCCTGGCAGATGAGATAAACCGGGCTCCGGCCAAGGTGCAGAGCGCCCTGCTTGAGGCCATGCAGGAACGCCAGGTAACCATAGGCAATAAGACTTTTCCCCTGGATGAGCCCTTCATGGTGCTGGCCACCCAGAACCCGGTGGAACAGGAAGGCACCTATCCCCTGCCCGAGGCCCAGGTAGATCGTTTTATGTTTAAACTTACGGTTGATTATCCCAGCCGCGCGGAAGAGCAGCAGATTCTCCGGAGGATGGCTTCCCCGGAAAATCAGCCCCAGGCCGAAGCCCTGCTGCATCCTCATGAGCTGGAGCGGCTGCGCCATAAAACCGCGTCAATCTATATGGACGAAAAAATAGAACGCTATATAGTGGATCTGGTTTCTGCCACCCGCACCCCCGACCTCTTTCAGCTGAATCTCAAGCATCTTATTCAATACGGCGGTTCACCCCGGGCCTCTATCTTCCTGGCCCTGGGCGCCAAAGGCAGCGCCATGCTGGCCGGTCGCGGATTCGTTACTCCCCAGGATGTTAAATCCATTGCCGGGGATGTGCTTCGCCATCGGGTTATTGTCACCTATGAAGCAGAAGCGGAGGAAAAAAATTCAGAGGATATTATTCAACAGATTCTTGATACTGTTCCAGTGCCATGATACCGGAAGAACTTGCCAGAAAAATTCGGGCTATCCAGATTCGTACCAGTAAAACGGTCAACAGCGTCCTGGCCGGGGAATATAAAAGCGCCTTCAAGGGCCGGGGCATGGAGTTTGACGAGGTTCGGGAATATCAACCGGGTGATGATATCCGAACCATTGACTGGAATGTCACGGCCCGCACCGGACTTCCTTATGTCAAGCAGTATGTGGAAGAGCGCGAACAGACGGTTTTTTTTCTGGTTGATCTTTCCGCCTCCGGGGCCTTTGCCGGAGTGGAACGAACCAAGAATGAACTGGCTGCCGAACTTACCGGCCTGCTGGCCTTTTCCGCCATCAAAACCAACGACAAGGTAGGACTGATTGTCTTTACCGACATTATTGAAACCTTTATTCCACCCAAAAAGGGTATTTCCCATGTCCTGCGCCTTATTCGTGAAATCCTTTATTTTAAACCCAGCCACCAGAAAACCGATATCAGTACAGCCCTTGATTTCCTGGGCCGGGTTCTGCGAAAAAGGGCGGTTGTTTTTCTGGTCTCAGATTTTATTGCTGCCGACTTCAGCAAACCTCTCCGTGTTTTAGCCAAACGCCATGATATGATTACTGTCTCCATAACCGATCCCAGGGAAAGGGAATTGCCTGATGTGGGCCTGGTACCGCTGGAAGACGCGGAAAGCGGCGAGACCATTCTCCTTGACTGCGGCAACAGGCAGGTACGGCAGCGTTATAAACAACTGGCATACCAGCGTCATCAAGAACTTGACTCCATGTTTTCAGCCATGAATGTTGATCATATCCCCTTGCAGACTGATCAGGATTACGTTGTTGATCTGATACGTTTTTTTAGAGTCAGAGAAAAAAGGAGGCGTCGGCGTGGCTAAACAACCAGGAATTTTTATCCTGTTTATCTGCCTGCTGCTGACCGGCTGCCGGGGTGACAAACTGCCCATTCCGGCGGAAGTGCCGGGGCCGGCCTTTAAGCAGGAATTCAGCCAGGGGAAACTAACGGTGACAGTCAACCTGAGCCGGATGGAAATGAACGTGGCCCAGCAGACCGTTCTGAAGCTTACCGCCTCCGCCCCGGAAGAATATAAACTTGAGCTGCCGGATTTTTCGGAAAAACCTGGCAGTTTCACTATTGTCGAAACCAGGTATGATAAACCGGAATTAAAAAATGACTTCCTGAGCCGGGGAGTAAGCTGGACCCTTGAACCATTTTTAAGCGGCTCATATATTATACCGGAAATGACAGTCAGGGCCGGGCAGGGAAATAAAGAATTTTCCATTATCATCCCTGAAATCCAGGTTAATGTTTCTTCTCTTCTTACCGAGAACAAAGATTTAGCCGACATTGCCCCCATGCTCCTGCCCGAACCCGATTATTTTTATTATTACCTGGCTGCAGGATTGATACTCCTGGCCTGCGCCCTCTTTGCCTTTTACTGCTTGAAACTCCGTAAACTACCTGAACCGCCGCCAGTGCCGCCGGTGCCGCCCCATATAGCGGCTCTCCGGGCCCTGGACGAACTTCTTGCCCGCAACCTGCCGGAACAGGGAAAAATCAAGGAATTTTACCAGGCTATTTCAGCCATTCTCCGCCGCTATATTGAAAATCGTTTTCAGCTGCGGGCCGTGGAACAGACAACTGAAGAATTTTTTTCCAGCCTTGATTCATCGTCACTTTTCAATCTTGAGCAGAAACAGCTGCTGAAAAAATTTATGGATCATTGCGATCTGGTCAAATTCGCCAAACATAAACCGGCAAAGGAAGAAACCAGAAAAATGATCACTTTCTGCCGGGAATTTATTACCAGCGTACAATGAACATATTTACAATAAACCATAAAAAACATCTGTTTTTGTCAGCAGAATTTATGTGCTGTTTCCAGATAAGCGGCCATGGGTATCATGGAGTGTTTTCCTCCTGCTGTCAGCTGTTTCCTGTCCCCTGCAACCTGACCGGCGGAGAAACAGCATGAATTTTGCCTCACCATGGGCCTTTCTTGCCCTGCTGGCCATTCCCCTGGTCATTTACCGTGACCTGGCGCTGCAACGGAAAAGCGTAATACGTTTTCCTTCGCTGCAACTGGCTGCGGCAGCCGGAACATCAATTAAAATTAAACTTCGTTATCTGCCGCTGCTCTTAAGGATAATTGCCTTAATCCTGTTGATCACGGCCCTGGCCCGGCCCCAGGAAGGTATTGAAAAAGTTTATGACGTCAGCAAGGGTATTGCCATTGAGGTGGTGGTTGATCGTTCCAGCAGCATGGGAGCTGAAATGGAATACAACGGCGAGACCCTGAACCGGCTGGAAGTAGTAAAAAGGGTATTTAATGAATTCATCAACGGGAATCATGATGAACTGCGGGGACGGCCCAATGACCTGATCGGCATGATCAGCTTTGCCCGTTACAGCGACACGGCCTGTCCCCTGACCCTGGCCCATGACGCGGTTGGAGAAATGCTCAAGCATGTACGGCTGGTAACTCGGCGCAATGAAGACGGCACAGCCATCGGCGATGCCGTCGGCCTGGCCGCGGCCCGCCTGAAAACCGCCGAAGAAACTTTGAGCCGCCAGACAGCCAATGAAAAAAAAGATATTTACGAGATAAAGAGCAAGATAATTATTCTGCTCACTGACGGGGCGAGCAACTGTGGAACTCTTTCCCCTGACGAGAGCGCGGCCCTGGCAAAAAAATGGGGAATTAAAATTTATACCATCGGCATTGGCGACAATCCCGAAGTTTCAGCTGATGCCGGTTTTTTTGCCATGTTACGGGCTGCACGCCCCCAGGTTGACACTAAGACATTGAAAAAACTGGCGCAGACCACAGGTGGAATTTTTCGCCTGGCCTCGGACGGTGACGCGCTACGGGCCATTTATAAAAAAATTGATGAAATGGAAACCAGTGAAATTGAAAGCGTCCGCTATATTGATTACCGGGAATTTTTCCCTCGCTTTGTCCTGCTTGGCCTGGGGCTGCTGATCATGGAAATAGTTTTACGCTGTACCCTGTTCAGGAGGATCATCTGATGGATGACATTCGTTTCTTCCATATAGAGATGTTTCATCTCCTCTGGTTGATGCCGGGGCTTATCGCCTTATTCTGGTACGCGGCTGTTCAGCGGAAAAAAAAGCTGGCTCAGTTCATCCGGCCCGCGGCCCAGGCCAGATTTATTCCCTGGCGCTGGCGGGAAAGACGGGGGTGGGCCGCAGTATTATTTATTACCGCACTTATTCTCCTGGTTGTCGCCCTGGCCCGGCCAGCCTGGAACATGCGTGAAACCACGGTAAAGCGAGCCGGGCGCGACGTGGTTTTCCTGCTCGATGTCTCGCGCAGCATGCTGGCCCGTGACCTTAAGCCAAACCGGCTGGAACGGGCAAAACTGGCCATTGCCGACTGCGTGGAACGGCTGGAGGGAGACCGGGTGGCCCTGGTTGTCTTTGCCGGTACATCGGCAATTAAATGTCCACTGACCATGGATTATGGTTTCTTCCGGATGATGCTGGATTCCGTCTCTATCGACAGTGCGGGCCAGGGCGGTACCATGATCGGGGACGCTGTTCGCGCTGTTATGTCGGAAGTTTTTGACAGCCAGGAAAAGGAATTTAAGGATATCATCCTGATTACCGATGGCGGTGATCAGGACAGTTTTCCGGTTCAGGCCGCCGAGGCTGCCGGCAAACAGGAAATCCGGCTGCTGGTCATTGGCCTGGGTGATGAAAATGAGGGCGAACGTATTCCCATAACCAGGGAAGACGGCAGTACTGCTTTCCTGACCTATAAAGGCCGGGAGGTCTGGACCAGGCTTGACGGCGACACCCTGCGGCAGATGGCCCTGGCCACGCCTGGAGGACGCTACCTGCCGGTTGCCACCGGAACCATTGACCTTGGTGATGTTTACCAGGATATTATTGCCTCCTCAGCCAAGAGAGAGCTTGAAAGCAAAACCATTCGTCAATATGAAGAAAAATTTCAACTTTTTCTGTCCCTGGCCCTGTTTCTGCTGTTAGTGGAAGCGTTGTTGCCGGAAAAAAAGATTGCTAACAGTTAACGGCTGCTGCCCTGGAAATTAATGAAAAAAATAACCCTCATAATTTTTCTGCTTGTTACCTTGCTCCCCTCCCCTGCTTCTGCCGCTTCAACTCGAAGCCTGCTGGAGAAGGTGCAAGAAAACTATAAGTCCGGTCATTTTGCCGAGGCCCTGGAAAGCATCGGCCAGGCCCCGAAAAGTTCCCAGGACGAATCCTATATCTTTTATGACAGGGGTAATATCCTGTTCCGCCAGGGAAAATATGATGAAGCTGTCAAAAATTATGAGCAGGCAGCCTTACATGGCGATAATCCCGGGCTGACATCCAGGGCATATTATAATATGGGGAACGCGGCCTTAAATCAGGCCAGGAGCGAACAGGATGGCCAGAAATCCCTTGACCTCCTGCACAACAGCGTTCACAGTTACCGTAATGCCCTGCGGCTTGATTCATCACTGGCTGACGCGGCTCATAACCTTGAACTGGCCAGGCTGGCCATCAAACAAAAAAAAGAAGAACTCCGTCAGCAGAAACAGCAGCAGCAACAACAAAAGCAATGTGACCGGCAGCAGAACAAAGATGACACAAAAAAGAACCTGGAAAGGATGATTAACCGGCAGGAGCAGCAGGCTGAAAAAAATAAGGAAAACTCTCAACAACAAAATAATAAAGAGCGGAATCAGCAGATGGCCGATGAACAGCAGAAACTTCGGCAGGATACCGAAAAAGCCATGCAGCAGCTTAAACAGCAGCAACAGGAGAAAAAAGACAAGGCCGCCGATGAACTCAAACAGGCCATGAACAGCCAGCAGCAGGCCGAGGATGAATTAAAAAAGAATCAGCCGGGCCGGGCGGCTGAAAAACAGGAAGACGCGGCAAAACATCTCCAGCAGGCCCTTGACTCTTTAAGCAGTAATGACAATAAAAAAGAGCAGGAAAAGCAACAGACCAAGAGCAGCGGACAGCAACAGCAGCAGGCCGGACAGCAGCAAGAGGATTTTTCCCCGGCAGAGCAGGAAGAAGCCGGGGCCGGGATGGAACTGAGCCCAAAGGATATTCTTGAGCTTGAAAAAAAATTACGGCAGCTGCGGCAGCAGCAGATGAACAGAGCGCACCAGGGAGTGGAAAAGGACTGGTAATGAAAACAGCTGACAAAATATACTTCTTCCTCATGCTTATCTGCCTGGGTCTTTACGTCTCGGCTGGAAAAAGTTTTGCTGCCGACATCCAGGTACAGGCCGCAGTAGACAACCAGGATGTCTTTGTCGGAGAGTCAATTAATTTTCAAATCCAGGTGCAGGGGCATGACTCTCCCCCTGAGCCGGACATCTCACAAATCAAAAATTTCCGGGTTCAATTTCGAGGGGGTCAGCAGAACAGCAGCACTTCCATCTCCTATGTTAACGGCAAAATGCACAAGGTCACCAACCGGGCCTATATCTTTAACTACATTGTAACACCCTTAAAAGCCGGGCAGTTGACCTTTCCAGCCATTGCCCTGAATATTGACGGCCATACCTACCAGACCAGGCCCTTCACCATAACTGCCCGTAAACCCGTGGAGAGTGAAAATTTCAAGCTCAGGCAGCAGTTAAGTAAAGACCATTGTTATAGAGGTGAACCCCTTATCTTGACTACCACCTGGTACATCGGCAAAGACGTTAAAAATTTTGAATTCAATCTGCCTCTGCTCGATGACCCACGTTTCACGGTTTACAGCCGCCAACCGGATAAGCTGCCGGTCAGTCGTGATGATCAGTTTGAAATACCCATCGGCTCACAGAAATATACCGCGATTCGCGGCACAGGAACTCTTGACGGCAAATCCTTTACCACCCTGACCCTCCAACAGACTGTTATTCCCCGCCGGAGCGGGAACTTCTCCCTGCCCCAGGCAACTGTCAGCTGCAAAGCATTATCCGGCTACAGCCGGAGACGGTCACGAGGATTCGGAGCCTTTGAAGATGATCCTTTTGCCGGCAGTTTTTTCGGCAACAGCAACCGGAGAGTATACCGGACAGAGGTTGTTCCGGCTAATGAACCGCTACTCAAGGTTATGCCGTTACCCGAGGCAGGAAAGCCTGATAATTTCAGCGGCCTGATCGGTTCTTATAAAATTTCCACCCAGGCCACCCCCACTGAAGTCAATGTCGGTGACCCCATCACCCTGACAATCAAGGTGTCCGGCCCCTTTGTTGATAATGTCAAACCTCCGTCACTGGCCGGACTGGCTGCCAGTGGGTTTAAGGTTCCCGAAGAAATGGCCTCCGGCACCCTGGATGGAGGGAACAAAATATTCACCCAGACAATAAGGGCCAGAAAAAAAAATATCAAAGAAATTCCCGCCATAAATTTAAGCTTTTTTAATTCGGCAACCGGCAGTTATGAAACCAGCAGCAGCAGGCCAATCGCCATTTCCGTTCACCCGACCCGGATTATTACAGCCCTGGACGCGGAAGGAGCAGCAGAGAAGAGAGTTAAAAAACAGCTGAAATCAACAACAGGCGGCATAAATTTTAATTATGACGGCGCTGAGGTGCTTAGTAATCAGGAACAGGCGAAAATTTCTCCTGATTTAATAATTCTTATCCTGGCCGGGCCGCCAGGCTGTTTTCTCCTCCTGCTGGGCCTGACATTATTACAGCGGCGCAACAGGGATCCGGAAAAAGCCATGGCAAAAAAGGCGGCCGCGGAATTCAACAGAGAACTTGACCGGCTTGGCGGCAAAGGCGGCCCGGCAGAGCTGGCCCAGGCCTTGAAAATCTATCTTGGCCTGAAACTTTCCCGGCCTTCCGCCGCCCTTACCTTTCTTGACATTAAACCGCGGCTCCAGAGCGCCAATGTCAGCCGGGAAATCCTTGAAGACCTGCGCCTTATTCTTGAACAGGGCGAGGCAGCTCAATTTGCCGGAGGCACGGAACATCCTGAAACGATGAAAGAATCGCTTGAGCGGGCAAGGCAACTGGTTGCCGAACTGGAAAAGAGGCTGGGGAAATAATGAAACAACTGCCGATATGTTTCCTGGTGTTTTTCCTGCTGGGAGCAATTACAAACGGATATAGCGCCCAACCGGCAGAGCCGGTAAATAATAGTGTCAGCAATCAGGAACTGTTGAGCCAGGCTAATGATTTCTTCCGCCAGGCCGGTGAAACAGCAGACAAAAAAAGAGCTGAAGAACTTTACCGTAAGGCCCTGCTGCGCTACGAAAGCCTCAGCCGCGAAATAGTTAACGGCAAACTTTACTATAATATTGCTAATGTCTACTTTCGGTTAAATGATCCGGGCCGGGCCATAGTCAATTACCGGCGGGCTGAACAGCTTATTCCCGATGACCCTAATCTTCGCCAGAACCTGGCTGCTGCCCTGGATAAAAGACTTGATAAAATCGAACCAGGCCAGGAAGATAAACTTCTCCACACAATTTTCTTCTGGCATTATGATCTTTCTTATCAACTCCGCCTGTGGATATTTGCCGTGGTGTATATTATTTTCTGGATTATTGCCTGGCTCTATTTCAGCAGCATCCTGAAAACACCCCGCTGGCTCCCGGTTCTCTTTCTGCTCTTTTCCCTGTCCCTTGGCGCTTCCCTGCTGCTTGACCGGGATCAGCAGGCAGGCAGAGGAGTTATTGTCTCCCATGAAGTCATCGCCCGCAAGGGCGACAGCAGATCATATCAGCCCAGTTTTGAGGAACCGCTCCACGCGGGCACGGAATTTACCGTACTTGACGAACGGGCCTCATGGCTGCATATTAAACTGGCTGACGGACGGCGGTGCTGGATTCCGAATAATGAAGCTGAATTGATATAAAGATGGTAAGGGCTCGTTCATAAATAAATTCACATTGTTAAGGTGGTAAATATGATACAGGTTGAGGCGATCATGGGCAGGCAAAACCGCAGGCGTAGCAGGGCTACGTTGAGGATTTTGACTGACCATGATCGTTT
>JANTFJ010000088.1 GCA_024763495.1 Desulfobulbaceae bacterium
GTTGAAACGGGCACATGGCGGCATCCCTGAAACGCTTACAGGCCGTGCCTTCTCAAAAGTCAAGGTGTGGTTTATTGATCGCTATCCAAAAAAGTGAGAAGTTAATTATAGGTAACTACTCATGGGGTATAAGCCCCTTAATTTCGCTAATCTCAGTAACTGTAACTGTTTACATGGTGCCGGAGATTTTTGTGTAAGCGCTCCATGAACACCACCCTGCACGCGCTTCAACCCTGCGATATACCGATGTATTATCGCAGGGCGTGGAGCACGCGCATTGGCGGCGTCCCTGAATCACTTACAGTTATGGGGTTATTGCCGCCTGGGTGTACTTTATTGAGCGCTATCATTTTTGTCATCAGTCCGGTGCCCTCGAGCAGTTACGACTATTGTTTTAATTTATTGCAACTTTTTTCAGTACCCCCTTGATGGGTGTAAATAACACGAAAATAATTTCTAAGGGACTACGCTTTTCCAAGACTCCGCCTGGGAAAAGAGGCCTCTGGCAGTAAATTGCCGCATCGTAACTCAAGAAACATTCTGTCTCTGTAGGAGCTCAGCCCCCTGAGCGATAAAACATGATGCATAGCTCACAGCATGGATCGCCCAGAGGGCTGGGTGCCCGGAGGAAATGCCCTTAAGTGCCTAACGCTTTGCGTAACCGACCTATGGGGGCATCGCCATGGTGTGGGGTATGGCTCCTGTGTAGGTCATGGTGCGAGCGGAGCGAGTTCCATGACATTTCTGTTTGGCTGGACAGTGGTCTGCGGGTAAGCGTTCACCAGCACCTCACGGAGTCGGAATCTAAGGCACGGGTAAACGCTTAGAGACTTAAATATTGCAAAGATTTACTCCAGCCAAAGATCATTTCAGGCCCGCAGCAAGGAGGTTTCCCATCATGACTGAATCAGCGGCACCCACTCCAACTACTGAACATAAAAATGGGCTTGATTCTGCGGAAGCTGCCCGGCGTCTGCAGCAATATGGCCCCAATGCTCTGACTGAAGAAAAAGTTTCTTTTATTCGTCAGTTGTTTGGTTATTTCTGGGGGCCTATCCCCTGGATGATCGAAGTTGCGGCTGTGCTTTCTGCCGCTGTCAGTCACTGGACGGATTTCGGTATTATTACAGCTCTTCTGCTTTTTAACGCCGGAGTTGGTTTCTGGCAGGAATATACAGCCGGTAATGCCGTAGATGCTCTAAAAAAAGAACTTGCCCAGAAGGCGCGGGTTTTGCGTGACGGCGAATGGCAGGTAATTGACGCTTTTGCCCTGGTGCCCGGTGATATTATTCGTATTCGCTTAGGCGATGTTGTTCCGGCTGATGCCAGGTTGAGCGGGGATGATTATCTTAACGTAGATCAATCAGCCCTGACCGGGGAATCGCTGCCGGTCAGCAAAAAACAGGGAGAGAAAATTTTTTCGGGAACTGTTGTCAAGCAGGGAGAAAGCCTTGCTGAAGTAACGGCCACCGGCCAGCATACTCGATTCGGCAAGACAGCCGGTCTGGTGGAGCAGGCCAAAACCGTGTCCCATTTCCAGAAAGCCGTCCTCAATATTGGTAATTATCTTATATATGTAAGTTTGATCCTGGTAGCTATCCTTGTGTTGGTTCAACTTCACCGTCATGTCCCCCTGCTCGATTTGATACAATTTGCCTTAATTTTGACAGTGGCCTCTATTCCGGTGGCAATGCCGGCGGTTCTATCCATGACCATGGCCGTAGGAGCTGTTCTTCTCTCAAAGAAAAAAGCTATTGTCACCAGGCTGGAATCTATTGAAGAAATGGCCAGCATGGATATTCTCTGCTCGGACAAAACCGGAACTCTTACCCAGAATAAGTTGACTCTGGGGGATATTAAAATATATAAGGCTGCTGATGCTCAGGAGGTGTTGTTGATGGCATCTCTGGCCTCGAGGGAAGAGGATCGGGATGCTATTGACGAAGCTGTCCTTCAGGGCCTGGAGCACAAAGAACGCCTGGCCTCATTTAAGCAGATAAAATTTGTGCCCTTTGATCCAGTTCATAAGCGAACCGAGGCCACAGTCCAGGCGGAGAATGGTGAATCCTTTCTGGTCGCTAAAGGTGCCCCGCAGGTGATCATGGAGATGGCTGATCTTGACGCTGCTGATCTCGAAAGAGCAGACAACGATGTCAATAATTTTGCCGCTCAAGGTTATCGCGCTCTAGGGGTAGGAGTAAAAAAAGAGGGGCGGGACAGTTGGGATTTTTTCGGTATTCTTTCGTTATTTGATCCTCCAAGGGAAGATTCTCAAGAGACCATTGGTCGAGCCGAGAAGTATGGAGTGTCGGTCAAGATGGTAACCGGGGATAACCAGGCTATTGCCAGGCAGATAGCCGGAAAGCTTGGATTGGGAACCAATATCCTTAAATCAGATATCCTGGCAACGGGGAAAGAGTCAAATTCCTGCAGCATTGTCGGCGTTGACATTGAAAAAGCTGATGGCTTTGCCGAAGTTTTTCCGGAGCATAAATTTGCTATCGTTAAAATTCTGCAGGATAGCAACCATATTACCGGCATGACCGGTGACGGTGTAAATGACGCGCCGGCCCTTAAACAGGCCGATGTCGGTATTGCCGTCAGCGGTGCCACTGACGCAGCCCGTGCCGCCGCAGACCTGGTACTGACATCACCCGGTTTATCCGTTATTATTACTGCCATTGAGGAGGCGCGTCGTATTTTTGAACGGATGAACAGCTATGCGATTTACCGGGTCAGCGAAACTATCAGGATAATGTTTTTCGTGGTGCTGGCCATGGTATTTTTCAATTTTTATCCGATTACGGCGATCATGATCATCCTGCTTGCCTTCTTAAATGACATACCTATCATGACCATTGCTTATGATCATACCGGACTTGAAGAGAAACCCGTGCGTTGGAATATGCAGCAGGTAATCTTCGTGTCTACGGCCATGGGAATAGTCGGTGTTGTCGGTAGTTTCGGTATGCTGTTACTTGCCATGGACTGGCTTCATCTGGATGTGGCTCAAATTCAGACCTATGTCTTTTTGAAGATGGCTGTCGCCGGTCACCTGGTGTTGTTTGTCGGTCGCACCAGGGAGCATTTCTGGAAGCGGCCATGGCCTGCTCCTGTCATGGTCTGGTCGGCAGTGATCACCAAGATTGCCGCTACTCTGCTGGCTGCCTATGGGTTTGGTTTTATTACTCCCATAACCTGGCCCGAGATTGCTCTTGTCTGGGGATACTCTATCGTTTCAGCTTTCGTGACCGATCTGGTTAAGGTTGAAGTATATCGTCATATGCGGCATAAAACATCCAGACATTTAAATTTCCTGGGCCGGATGAAAGAAAAAATTGCCCGTTTTTAATTTGTGGTATTTTCCTCTCATCGGGCTCACTCAAAGTAATAGCGCTCAATAAAGTACACCCGGGCGGCGACAACCCCATAACTGTAAGGGATTCAGGGACGTCGCCATGTGCGTGCTCCATGTCCTGCGATAATACAGCGATATATCGCAGGGTTGAAGCGTGCAGGGTGGTTTCATGGAGCGCTTACCACCATCTTGTTGGGTGTTATTGTTCGTGAGCGTAGATCAGTGAGGTGCCTGGTGGTGAACGCTTATATTGTTGACATGCCGGCAACAACTTCATAGGATTAAAGCTTATGGAAATGGACGAGGTGAAAAAATTTGTAAGCTGGCTGGTTTCACCGAAAATTTAATAAATGGAGGGAGAAACAATGGTCTTGAAAAATTTTTTTTTGCTGATGATTGTCCCGGTTCTATTAACCGGTTTACTGATTTCTACCGGCTGGGCAAAGCCCTCTGCTTGTGAAGATTGCCATTTGAAACTTAATCCGGGCCTGGTTCGTGATTTTAATCGAGGCAGGATGGCCCCGAAATTGACCTGTAAGTCATGCCATGGCACTGCTCATATGAGCGCTGCCGATGCGGATAAGGCTAAGTTGCCCACCATCAGTACCTGTAAAAGATGTCATGGGAAACAGGCGAAACAATACATGAGCGGCAAGCATGCCCTGGGTCTGCTGCCGATTACGGCTTTCCCGGAATTTGCCCATCAGCAGCCCCAGGCCTATATAGATGGTCAGAAAGGATGTAACGGCTGTCATAATTTAGGTATTACCGATAATAAGGTACGGGACGATAATGCGGCGCGCAAGTTTTATAAGTATGGCATGGACTGCCAGAATTGCCATACCCGTCATGCTTTTTCCAAAGAAGAAGCCATGCAGCCGGAGGCTTGTAACAGCTGCCATACCGGTTTTGACCACGCCCAATGGGAGATGTGGTCTCATTCCAAGCATGGCGCGGCCTATAAGACCGACCGCCAGGCGCATCGCGGGCCCATCTGCCAGGATTGTCATATGGCAAAAGGCGATCATCGGGTAATGACTGCCTGGGGGTTTCTGGCCCTGCGGCTCCCTGAGGCTGATCAGGAATGGATGGGATATCGGGCCACTATTCTGCAGGCCCTTGGCGTGCTTGACAAAGATGGGAAGCCGACCGCAAGGCTTGAGGTGGTCAAGGCTGCCAACCTGGCAAGGCTGGATAAGGAAAGCTGGGATAAAGAACGGGCCCGGATGGAAGGAATTTGTCAACAGTGTCATTCCGCGAGCTTTGTCAAAGAGAATTTAAAAAATGCTGACATGATGATCAAGGCGGCAGACAAGATTCTGGCCGAAGCCATTAATATTGTTGCTGACCTCTATCGGGACGGAACAATTAAACAGGAAACCAACCAGGCGGCTTATCCCTATCCTGATTTGTTAACTTTCTATGAAGTTAAGACGCCGATTGAGGAACGTCTTTATGAAATGTTTATGGATTTTCGGATGAAGACTTATCAGGCGGCCTTTCATATTATGCCGGATTATACTACCTGGTATGGTTATGCCAAAATGAAGGAAACCCTGGTTGATATGCGGGAGATGGCCAGGCAGATGCGCCTGAACGCGAAAAAAATGTAGCATCAGGTCGCTCCCCAAAATAAGTTGTCGGTTCCGTAATGCAGATCTGCCGATTTTATCGGTCGACTGCATTACGGGTTTTTACTGCGTAAGACAGGCTGATCACGGAGGTAAGCACCCTTAAAAGCAGGGCATAAACTTCGACTCCGAATATGCGGTGTCCTGTGAGCAGTCACGTTTTTTCATTTTGTCCCTGGATCTTACCAATACATTTCTACCATACCGCCCGCATCCCCTGTTTCTTCCGTACCTGATCAAGTCGTCTTTCCAGCTCAACCCGCCAGTCAGCGTGTATTCTGGCCCCGGACGGACCAATTAATTCCGGCAGGCCGTAAACCAGCCTGTCGGCAGCACGACTGGCCTCAATGACAGCCTCGATTGAGCGCGCGCCGAATTTATATTGGGCGATAAGCAGGCGCAGCAACAGGCCCGATGTTTTTCGTGCCGCCTTTTTCCAATGGGTATCCATCTGGTGGGCAATAATAAAGGCACGTTTCAGTAAAATGCGCCGCAACTCTTCAAGATCAGTTTTACTTGCCGAATCACGGAGCAATTCGTCCGGAATGTTAATGCCGTCAATATCAAGCACTACCCGTAACCGACTCATAAAGTCGGGAATTTTCAGGGTTTTAGCCAGCTGTAAGTCCTTAGCCGAAGAGGTGTTGAGCAAATCCTCCATACCCTGCCAGCTTGTTTTTACTCCACCGGCAAAGACGAAAATTGAGCGACCGATATAATAGGGAATACCGTGAACATAAGTAACCCCGTCCTGCATGGACGGCAAAAAATAACGGAGATAACCAAACTCATAACCATCATAACGGCAGTCAAACTCATCCCAGAAAGTAATGGGAACTTTGCCCTTGGCCACCGAAGCCCGAACCAGATCTATAGCGGAATTAATCTCATCAGGTTCAGCAAACTGAGTAAGATTAAATTCAAAGAAGTCAAACGGATCTTTATCAAATTTTGTCCCGACAAGCTTGGCAACTTCCTTGACGGCAAAAGATTTGCCCGACCCTGGAGGGCCGAAAACGCCCATGCAGAGTGGCCGCTGATAACTCTCTTTAGTGACATACGAATCAATTACACTCTGGACAGTCAGCACCGGGCCGATTTCAGCTGG
This sequence comes from Desulfobulbaceae bacterium, assembly GCA_024763495.1. Lineage (GTDB taxonomy): Bacteria > Desulfobacterota > Desulfobulbia > Desulfobulbales > SURF-16 > JANTFJ01. Next base: position 6,098 of record JANTFJ010000088.1, read on the forward strand.
GTCAGTGGTGCGGAGATTACCGATTTCGAACATCCGTAAACTGTTAAAACCGTTTTTCCTGCTCACCTCTTCTTTCAGGTAATGCAGCACTTCGAGTATAATATCCATATAATCCAAAGGACGATTAGGAGAAAATATTCCCGCCGAAGTTTCAGACCTGACAGTCGGATCAAAAAAAGCCCGTAAACCGGCCATTTTTTTCCTGTCCCACTCCTGGGCGGCAACTGAATCCAGACTTTTGTCAAATTCGGCGGAAAATCCCGGCAGTTCAATAAAAAAAGGATCATTATCGTCCAGGAAAGAGCAGGGCGCACCATCAGGAAATGTTGAGGTAAAATCAAGATTAGGCAACTCAAGAGAATCATTAAAATAATAACCGTTATCGTTAAGTAGCTGCCAATGGAGCAGGGTGCGCTTGGAAAAATCATAGAAAAAGGCGCGACCGCTCATTATTTTTTCCATACGGATAAAATCCATGGCCAGCATGGAAGTAACCAGGGTGTCATAGGCGGGAACAGACCCCTTATGGCGAGGAGAACTTTTTTCCGGCAAACTACCTTTCTGATGGCGAAAAAGAACTGTTTCCGGGCCGATGGAAAGTAATCCATGAGGGAACATCTCAATTAAGACATGGCAGCGGAATCGTTGTCGGGTCTCATCCCATATCCCCACTTCAGGAGAGCGTAACGCCCTGAGGGACATGGCGACCAGGGATTCCCAGACCACGGCACTGTCCATTTCCATCCGGGTTGTTTCCAGATCGGATAAACGACCAAAGAGAACAAATTTTTCACCGAAATGTTTTGCCTACTCGGTCCAATGGGCCACGCTGATCCCCATGGCAATAACCCAGGCATCCGGATTTATTTCTTTTAATTCAGCGGCAATCCGAGGGGGACGACCTCCATCATCAATAATCATTATGCCGTTATGACCGCTTAGTTCCTGTCGGTTATCAGCAGTTATCCGTAAGGCGTTCTCATCATCACCCCGCCCGGCATAGGGCAAAATCTGATGAACCATGAACCAGCCATGATCCTTATCGATTTCCGGTCGCTGCCTCTTGCGAAAAATTTGAAAAATATCCTTTTGTTCACCATAAGTAACTGTTTTAATCACCGGGGTCAGGTTAGCGGCAGTTAAATAGGAGGCAAGCCAGGTTAGACATTGATCCAGACGTCCATGTTCCACCGCGACATCACCAGCCAACAGCTCGACAAAATCAGCGGGATTATATCCATAGGATGGCAGACTTCCTTCTTCGATCAGGCTTACTTCTTTTATCGGCAGATTACGGATTTTGACATTTGACCCCAAGAATAATATTTTCTGATTTTCTTTTTTATGGCGCATGGTCTGCTCCCTCACTTTTTTAAGTCAACCCCTGCGGTAATTGCTCACAGGGCACCAGATCTTCAAAATCTCGCAAGCTGGCTTACCTTCACGATCAGTTAGGCTTACATATGACTAATACGCGGAATTTATGCCCGAAAGGGTGCCGATCTGATCGCAAAAATCTCCCGGAGTCTCACTCTGGTCGCTTACCTGCACCCTGTAATCAGTTACAATTACGGTGGTTAGCGAAATCAGGGCGCTTAGTCCGTGAGTAGCTACCCAAACCCAGGGCCGCCATGCCTGTCTGATAAAGTAGCAAAGAGGCAAGCCAGGCGATTACCAGGCCAGGAACAAGGGAAAAATGGTTATCCGCCATGAGGCGGATTCAGCCTTTATGGCGGCAAGAGACTGGATAACACATTCCACCTCTGGTTACTGTTTTATGCATTTTTTTATTTTTTCATATTTTAAGGCAGTCGCTAAAGCGGAATAATCAATTAGTTACTGGCATTGAAACATTGGTATGATTATCATGCAACATATATGGCATAAGAGAGTAAAGTCAAGTTTAAAAAAGTAGCTGTTCTGGATGAATAAACTTAAAAAACAGGTAAGGGCTCACTCAAAAATAAAACTGGATAAAGGTGGGAAACAAAATCAAGGCCTTACACAGAAAAGATCCGGAAGGCCAGCCTTAATGGTCTCGGTTATGGGAAACGTAACTACTCATGGGGTAAGCACCTAATGATTGCAAATCTAAATATTTGTAACTGGTTACAGGGTGCAGGTAAGCGACCAAAGGGAGACTCCGATAGATTTTCGTCATCAGACCGGTGCCGCGTATTAGTCATACGTAAACCGGACTGATGGCGGAGGTAAGCACCCTTAAAAGCAGGGCATAAACTTCGACTCCGAATATGCGGTGCCCTGTGAGCAGTTACTGGGAAACGCCATCATGTTTCCAAGGGTCTTACGGAAAAGGTATATGTTAAAGCTGGATAGTCAAAGATCATCAGGTGAAAAATGGCGAGAATAATAACATGGATAATTCTTTTGCCCGGCGGATTAAGCGCGGCTGTTATGCTGGATCTGCATTTGTTCCGTGCCCTGTTTTTTAACCTTTTTTTCCATATTGTTTCAGCTCTGGTTGGTGTTGTAATCTTGCGGCTGGTTATAAATGCCAGCCGCAAGACCGGTCGGCTGCTTGCCCGTGAAGGAAGGGTCGGCAAATTGCCTCGAATGGCGACAAACAGACTGGTAACCACTGGAATTTATAGATGTATGCGCCATCCAATGCATCTTGGTCTGCTCTTTTTTCCTCTTGGCCTGGGTTTGATTGCCGGCTCACCTTCTTTTGTTATGTTTTTTGCCCCACTTGAAGCCATTTTTATCGTTGCCATGCTCAAGATATATGAAGAACCGGAAGCCATAGATAAATTTGGCGATGAGTACCGGGAGTATAAACAGCAGGTACCTATGTTTGATTTTTCCATGAAATGCTTACGCGAACTCTTTTTGCGGCA
>JANTFJ010000089.1 GCA_024763495.1 Desulfobulbaceae bacterium
TATATTTCCGCGATCAGCCTGTCTTACATAGCACCAGTATGCTGCGCCAGTCTGATCACGAAAATCTCCGACACCCTGTAAACAGTTACAGTTCAGTGTTTTTAACGGTTATGAGTTTTAAGGGTGTGAGTAGTTACGCGAGCGCTATCTATTTTTTTGTCTAAACTGCAGATACTGTTATGGTTTGATATTTCTGATCACATGAAAGGGGTTACTGGTGGGAAAGGTCTTTAAAGCTCTATCCAAGTCAAACGCTGAAAATAAATCCGATATTGAGCCTGAACGTCAGGATCAAGTTGAACCTGATGACGGTGAACCTGAAAAGAAAAAGGCGGAGCCTGAGTGTCAGAATGTTCCGGATATATCCGGGCCAGGGAACTGGGATGAACGTCTGGTGGCCTTGACCGGAAATTACCCTGAGGTACTGGAGAGTTTCCGCCGTTTACGGACAGAGATTATTCATCCATCCGAGGGGATGCCGGCCCGGAGTATTCTGGTGGTCAGCGCCTCACCGGCTGAAGGCAAGAGTTTTGTCTGCGCTAATCTCGGCGGCATAATGGCCCAGGGCGTGGATCAGTATGCCCTTATCGTTGATTGTGACCTGCGGCGACCGGCAATGGCGAAACTCTTTGGCCGGGATAATGACAAGGGACTGGTAAATTATCTCCGCGATGGAGAGGAGCTTTCTTCTCTTATTCTCCAGACCGGTTTGAAAAGGCTGACCATGATCCCTGCCGGGCCGCCGCCGGGCAACCCTTCGGAATTACTTTCATCTGCCAGGATGACGGCTATGATTGATGAAGTTGTGAACCGCTATCAAGACCGTTTTGTTATCCTGGACAGTCCTCCGGTGCAGACTGCTTCGGAAACCTCGGTGCTGGCTCGGCATGTAGACGGAGTGGTGCTGGTTGTCCGTTGGGGAGGGCCGGGCCGTGAACAGGTGAAACAGCTTGTCGATAAGATCGGCAGGGAAAAGATTATCAGCGTTGTCTTTAACGCCTTTGAAATGACAATACTTGATGCTGGAATGAAAAAGGAAGGTTATTACAAATATTACGCGGAAGAATACAGCTGATCATGTGTAACTGCTCAAGGGCTCACCAGGGGAGCAAATTTTCGCAAAACTCAAGCCTGCAGGAGCCTGATGCGGGCATTGCCCACAACCCAGAAAAACTTCAGTCATCCTGTAGGAGCCCGGCCCTCCGGGCGATAATACATGGAGCAAAGCTCATTACATGGATCGCCCGGAGGGCTGGGCTTCTACAGGAGCTTTATCGTTGTTATGCGGTCAGCTGACTGATTTATTATAGTAACTGCTCACAGGGCACCGCATATTTCCGCGATCAGTCCGGCTTACGTATGACTAATACGCTGCGCCGACTTTATCACGAAAATCTACGGCACCCTGTAACCAGTTATAATTACAGGGGTTAGCGAAGTTAGGACGCTTACCTCATGAGTAGTTACGCTTAAAAGCTGAAAAATATGCCCTATATTTTAAAAAGATATTATCCGACCAGAAATGTTTTCTTTTTTCTGGGTGAAGGATTGCTTATTTTCCTGGCAGTCAGCCTGGTCTATTATTTTTTTAAGAGTCCGGTACTGTTAAGCGGAGAAATGGCGCTTTATGGTCTGCGGGCCCTGCTGGTCACTTTTACCTTTCAGATCTGTCTCTATTTTTTTGATCTTTATGACTTGAGCGTCAATGTTCCTGTTTCCGAATTAGTGCTCCGCACTACTCAGGCCTTTGGGGTCGGCTGTATTGTCCTGGCGGTAATTTATTACCTGTTCCCCAGGATTATGATTTCCACCAAAATTTTCTGGACAGCTTATATTGCCATCTGTACCGCTGTTTTTATCTGGCGTTTTATTTATCATCACGCCCTGGAGCGGCGGCTTTTTACCCAGGATATTCTGATTATGGGAACAGGTGATTTAGCCGCTGATATTACAGCAGAAATTTTGAACAAGAGGGACTCCGGTTTTAAGGTTGCCGCCTACGTTGGTGCCAGTGAGCCGACGTATGACACCGGCGGGGCGCCGTTTTTTTCAGATGTGCGGGATATGGAAAAAATCTGCCGGGATAAAGGGATTGAAAGAATAATCGTCGCTCTTGATGACTGGAGAGGTAAAACCCCGATTGAAGAGCTGCTGGCCTGTAAATTAAAGGGACTTCGGGTTGACAAGGGAGTAAGTTTTTACGAAGAGGTGACAGGCAAGATCTTGGTTAGAAGGGTTAATCCCGCCTGGATTATTTTTTCCAGCGGGTTCTGCATCAGCCGCCTGCGTTATTTTTTTAAAAGGATTTCCGATATCCTTTTTGCCGGTTTCGGCCTGTTTATTTCATTGCCCGTCACAGTTGTAAGTGCCATAATAATAAGGCTGGAATCACCTGGAGATATTTTTTATACTCAGGATCGGGTAGGGGAAAACGGTAAAGTTTTTCGGGTGATTAAATTCCGTTCCATGCGCAGTGACGCGGAAAAGGATGGCCCTGTCTGGGCCCGGACTAACGATAGCAGGGTTACCCGCTTTGGCGCTTTTATTCGCAAGGTACGGATAGATGAAATTCCCCAGATGTGGAATGTCCTGAAGGGAGAGATGAGTTTTGTCGGGCCGCGACCGGAGCGGCCTGTTTTTGTTGAGCAGCTGGTGAAGAATATTCCCTATTATGCCCTGCGCCATGCTGTGAAACCGGGGATCACCGGCTGGGCCCAGATCTGTTATCCCTATGGAGCCTCGGAAGAGGATGCCCTGCGTAAACTTGAATATGACCTGTTTTATATCAAAAACATGACCTTGTCCATGGATCTCTGGGTGGTATTCCAGACTGTAAAGACTGTGTTATTCCAGAAGGGAGCAAGGTAACGGTATTGTCCGTTGATTGAACGTGCCTGAGTGAGGTTATTATGTGTGGAATAGTTGGTTATGTCGGCCCCCGCAAGGTAGTTCCCATTATTCTTGAAGGCTTGAAACGCCTGGAGTACCGGGGATATGATTCCGCCGGTCTTGTTTATCTCCTTGACGGCAAAGTGCATAAGCATCGCAGCGAGGGGAAACTGGCCAACCTTGAAGAGTTGATGGAAGATGTTGACGATGGCGGCAGCCATATCGGTCTCGGCCATACCCGCTGGGCAACCCATGGGCCGCCTTCCGAGGCCAATGCCCACCCTCACAGCGATTGCAGCGGCGAGCTGGTGGTTGTCCATAACGGTATTATTGAAAATTTTGATACCCTGCGCCGGGAATTGACTGCCGAGGGCCATATTTTTACCTCCCAGACAGATACCGAGGTTCTGGCTCACTTGATAGAGGAGTATCTGGACGGCGATCTTGTTGCCGCTGTCCAGGCCGCGGTCAGGGATGTTGAGGGTTCCTTTGCCCTGGGAGTAATGTGGTCAGGTCAGCCTGATATCCTGGTGGCGGCTCGTAACCAGAGCCCGCTTGTTCTCGGCATCCTGGAAGGACGGGGATGTTTCCTGGCCTCAGATATTCCGGCTTTGCTTCCTTATACCAGAAATATAATTTATCTTGAAGATCAGGAGATGGCTGTTCTCCGGGCTGACGGGCTAGAGGTTATGACCCTGGCTGACGGTCGGCCTCTTGAAAAGGAAATTCATACTATTGACTGGAACGCGGCAATGGCGGAAAAGGCAGGTTATCGTCATTTTATGCTCAAGGAGATCTATGAACAGCCGCTGGCCGTTTTAAATACCTTCAGGGGACGTCTTGAGCCGGAAAGCGGGGTGATCAATTTACCGGAAATCGGCCTGGATGCTGCTGAATTGCGTAATTTAAGCCGAATTTTTCTGGTGGCTTGCGGAACCTCATGGCACGCGGCCCTGGTGGCAAAATACTGGCTGGAAAAATGGGTCGGTATCCCGGTAGAGGTTGATATTGCCTCGGAATTTCGTTACCGCCGCCTGCTGCTTGGCCCTGAGGTGCTGGTTATTCCAATTTCGCAGTCCGGTGAAACTGCCGATACCCTGGCTGGCCTGCGTCTGGCCGCAAAACTCGGCTCAAAAATTATCTCAATATGTAATGTGGTGGGCAGCACGATAACCAGGGAGTCGGATGGAACGATTTATACCCATGCCGGCCCGGAAATAGGGGTGGCCTCGACAAAGGCCTTTACCAGCCAGCTTACCGCTCTTTTTCTTTTGACTCTTTACCTGGGGCAGGAGCTGGAAACCATTGAGCGGGAGAGGCGGATTGAAATGGCCCGGGCCCTGGTGGCCCTGCCGCCGATTATTGAGAAGGAACTGCCCCGGCTCCAGAAAGATATGGATGTCCTGGCCGCGGACTTTTCCCGCAGTCGTGATTTCCTTTACCTGGGACGGGGTGAAAATTTTCCCATTGCTTTGGAAGGCGCCCTGAAACTTAAAGAAATTTCTTATATTCATGCCGAGGGCTATGCTGCCGGCGAATTGAAACACGGGCCAATTGCCTTGATTGACCGGGAGATGCCGGTGCTGGCGCTTGTCCCGCAGGACAGGGTTTATGGTAAGGTGATTTCCAATGTCCAGGAAGTTAAGGCCCGGCATGGGCGAATGATCCTGGTTGGCAGCGAGGGTGACGAGGCCCTGGCGGAAATTGCTGATTACGCGGTTTATCTGCCCAGGATTAATGAAGAGTTGAACCCGATTCTTTACGTTATCCCCCTCCAGCTGCTTTCCTACCAGATTGCCAACATGCGGGGCTGTGATGTGGATCAGCCCCGGAATCTGGCCAAGAGCGTAACCGTTGAATAATGCTGACTATAGTTAATTTCAAGTAACTTGATACCTGAAAAAAGATTTCGGTGGGCTGTGCCCACCATTATGGTGACTCAACTTTCTGACTTGTTGTTTTGTTAATGATTTCTATAAATTATACAATTTGAAGCATAGATATATCGTCATTCCGGCATGTCTTTAGCCGGAATCCAGGGATCATAGGCTAACTTTATTGATCGGAGTCTCGTTCCTCGCTTACCTCCGGCTAAAAACATGCCGGAATGACAAGCGAGTTTTATTGGTGATGTTATATGACTTCAAATACTTATCTCAAGTCAAAAAGTTGAAATGGTGAAATAAAATATCAGGTCATCTGCAATGTACTATACTCACTGGGTAAGTGCCGGAACATCGCAACCCCCCTCATTGTAACTGGTTACAGGGTGCCGGAGATTTTCGTTATCAGTCCGGTGCCGCGTATATGTCATACGTAAGCCGGGCTGGACGCGGAAATATGCGGTGCCCGGTGAGCAGTTACAAACTATAATTACATCAGTTGAAATTAAAGGAGTGCTTGATGAAAATTCTTGTAACCGGCGGTGCCGGATTTATCGGCTCCAACGTGGTTGACGCTTATCTGGCCGCAGGTCACCAGGTAGTAATAATCGACAACCTTTTCAGCGGCAAGTGGGAAAATCTCAACCCGCAGGCAAAATTTTACCTGCTGGATATTCGTTCAGCCGAGGTTGCCAAGGTTTTTGCCAGAGAAAAGTTTGATATTATCAACCATCATGCCGCCCAGATGTCGGTTCCGGCCTCGGTTGAAGATCCTCTGTTTGACGCGGATGTCAATGTGAAGGGCTTTGTTAATCTGCTGGAGGCGGCCCGTGAGACCGGGGTAAAAAAGGTGATTTTCATCTCTTCGGGCGGGGCCATATATGGTGAGGCCGAAGAGTTCCCCACCTCGGAAAAATCTCCTCCTCTGCCCCTGTCTCCTTATGCCATAACCAAGTCTGTTTCCGAGCAGTACCTGGCTTTTTATAATCATCAGTATGGCCTTGATTACACTATTCTCCGCTATGCCAATGTCTATGGCCCCCGCCAGGTTCCTCATGGCGAGGCCGGGGTGGTGGCGGTGTTTATGGATCGGCTGCTGGCCGGGGAAAAATGCGCGGTTTATCATTTTCCGGATGAACCTCGAGGCATGACCAGAGATTACTGTTTTGTCGGTGATATTGTCCAGGCCAATATGCTGGCCATTGAAAAGGGCAGTAAGCAAGCCTTTAATATCGGAACCTGTAAGGAAACCCATACCGCGGATTTATTTAAAGAGGTTTTTAAGGCCCTTAAAAATCTGCGGCCTGAGTTGAATGATGAGCTGCGTAATTATGAAACAGGCTCGGGCCGGCCCGGTGATTTGACCAGGAGCTGCCTGATTTATGATAAGGCTGAAGTTGAACTGGGCTTTAATCCGCGTTTTTCTCTAGAGCAGGGACTGGCCGAGACCGCGAAATGGCGGGTTGCCGTAAATTGAACCGCCAGCGCTCGATAAAGTTCACCAGGAGGCTGTCGGAGAATAGACATTTTTTCTCAAAATAACACAGAGTTGGGCAGGTAAGCGAGGTACGAGACTCCGCAGAAAGGGCATTCTCGGACAGCCTCCCAATACGTGTTTCATGCCCGGCGATATACCGATGTATTATCGCCGGGTTGAAGCGCACGCGGGGTGGTGTTCATGGAGCGCCTGCATTGAACCTGAGGATGAAAAATGGATAATACAATAGCTGTTGTCGGCCTGGGGTATGTTGGCCTGCCCCTGGCCGTAACCTTTGGCCGTAAGTTTAAAACCATTGGTTTTGACATAAAAGAGCAGGCAATCGCCTGTTATAAAAAGGCCTGTGACCCAAACTGCGAGGTCAGCGAACAGGAGTTCAGGGAGGCACCCCATATAACTTATACTGCTGATCCGGCCCGGATAGCCCTGGCGGATTATGTAATTGTCGCTGTCCCTACTCCCATTGATTCAGCCCGTCAGCCTGATCTTACTCCGGTGGAAAAGGCTACTGAAACCGTGGGCCGTAACCTGAAAAAGGGGGCAGTGGTAATTTTCGAATCCACTGTCTATCCCGGGGTAACCGAAGAAGTCTGTGTGCCGATTCTGGAAAGAGAGTCGAACCTTACCTGGAAAAAGGATTTTTTTGTCGGCTATTCGCCGGAGCGGATCAATCCCGGTGATAAGGAACATACCCTGACAAAAATTGTTAAGGTTGTTTCCGGGGATACCAGGGAAACTGCCGGGAAAGTGGCTGAACTCTATGGGGCGATAATTACGGCCGGAGTTTATCGGGCCGCCAGTATCAAGGAGGCGGAGGCTGCCAAGGTTATTGAAAATACCCAGCGCGATTTGAATATTGCCCTGATGAATGAACTTGCGGTTATTTTCGACCGTCTTGAAATTGATACCTTGAATGTTCTTGAAGCTGCCGGAACCAAGTGGAATTTCCTGCCCTTTCGACCTGGCCTGGTAGGAGGCCATTGTATTGGAGTTGACCCCTATTATTTAACCTATCGGGCTGAAACTACCGGTTATCATCCCGAAGTTATTCTTTCCGGTCGGCGGATTAACGATGGCATGGGTAAGTTTATTGCTGAAAAAACCGTTAAATTAATGCTGGCCGGAGGGCTTAACATCCAGAATGGCAGGGTGGGAGTTTTAGGCCTGACCTTTAAGGAAGATTGTCCGGATTTGCGAAATTCCAAGGTTATTGATATTATCACTGAGCTGCGAACTTATGGTATTAATGTCCTGGTGCATGATCCCCGGGCAGCTTCCGAAGAGGCCAGGAGGTTTTACGATATAAATTTATGCGATCCGGCTGAAATGAAGGAACTCGGAGCGCTTATTCTGGCAGTGCCGCATCGGGAATACCTGGCATTGCCGGTGACTGATTTTACCGGAATGTTGATTAGCGGCGGCTGCCTGATTGATGTTAAATCGGCCCTGGATGCTGTTGAAGTAAGAGAGACCGGGGCGGGTTTCTGGAGACTCTAATGAAGACGGAATACAAGAAACTACAGGAAGAATTATCGGCATCACCGGCAAAATGGCTGGTTACCGGGGTGGCAGGCTTTATCGGCTCAAATTTGCTGGAAACCCTGCTTAAATTGGATCAGGAAGTGGTGGGAGTGGATAATTTTTCCACCGGCTTTCGCCATAACCTGGATCAGGTTCGGGAGCTGGTCGGCGATGAGCAGTGGCAGCGTTTTTCTTTTATGGAAGCGGATATCCGCAAACTTGATGATTGCCGGACAGCCTGCGCTGGAATGGATTATGTCCTGCACCAGGCAGCCCTGGGCTCAGTGCCGCGCTCTATTGATGATCCGATTTTGACTAATGATAATAACTTAAGCGGCTTTCTCAATATGCTGGTGGCGGCCAGGGACGCTGAGGTGAAAAGGTTTGTTTATGCCGCCTCAAGCTCCACCTATGGCGATCATCCCGGCCTGCCCAAGGTTGAAGATAAAATCGGTCGCCCCCTGTCGCCTTATGCCGTAACAAAATATGTAAATGAACTTTACGCTGATGTTTTTGCCCGAACTTACGGGTTCAAGAGTATCGGCCTGCGCTATTTTAATATATTTGGCCGCCGGCAGGATCCTGCTGGCGCTTATGCCGCGGTAATGCCTAAATGGTTTTCCGCCCTTATCAACGGTGGAGAGATTTTTATTAATGGCGATGGTGAGACCAGTCGTGATTTCTGTTATATTGATAATTGTGTGCAGGCCAACCTGCTGGCCGCCTGTGCTGCCGGGGAAGATGCTCTTAACCAGGTGTATAATGTGGCCTTTGGCGAACGAACGACTTTAAACGAATTGTTTGTCTTGATCAGGGAACGAGTGGCTTCGGTAGTTACAGATGCCGCGGCCAGGGAGCCGGAGTATCGTGATTTTCGACCCGGTGATGTTCGCCATTCTCTGGCCGATATCAGCAAGGCACGGGATCTCCTTGGTTATGAACCGCAATTCTCCGTGAGTAAGGGCCTGGATCAGGCGGTTGCCTGGTACGTTGAAAATCTGTAAATATTTGTCGACTGAAAATTTGTGATAGCGATCAATAAACCACACCTTGACTTTTGAGAAGGCACGGCCTGTAAGCGTTTCAGGGATGCCGCCATGTGCCCGTTTCAACGCTCGC
>JANTFJ010000090.1 GCA_024763495.1 Desulfobulbaceae bacterium
AGCACCCCACCTTCGCCCGTTTAGGCGTGATTCACATAGTATACTATAGTGAACACGCCGAAACGAACAAATCTGGGGCACTATCCGAACATTTAAATGAATAGAGAAGGGTAGCTTTTACCCAACCCGAATATTTACCGGCTTAGGGCTCAACAAAGTACAACCCCGGAAAATGCGGAGCGGATTAGATGCCTGCAAATTGTTAAAAAATATATCAGGAGGAACATAATTATGAAAAAATTACGTAAAATTATCGAGATAAATGAAGAATTATGCAACGGATGCGGGCAGTGTGTTCCGGATTGCGCCGAAGGATCACTGCAGATAATTGACGGCAAGGCCCGGTTGGTGGCTGACAATCTCTGTGACGGCCTGGGAGCCTGCCTGGGCTCCTGCCCCACCGGGGCGTTACGGATAATTGAACGGGTCGGGGATGAATTTGATGAAAAGGCGGTTGAAACATTTTTGAAAAAAAAGAAAAAAGAGGAAATTAAAACTCAATCAATATCAACCTGTCAGTCAGTGAATAATCCCTCGGCAATCAGTGGCTCCACCCTGTCGCATTGGCCTGTACGGATCAGCCTGATCCCTGCTTCCGCTCCATTTCTGGAAAACTGCGATTTACTGGTTACTGCTGACTGTACAGCCGTAGCCTACCCCAATATTAATTCTGATTTTGTCAAGGGACGGGTTGTAATGATGGGCTGTCCGAAATTTGATGATCAACCTTTTTATGTTGATCGTTTCAGTGAAATTTTCAAAACCCGCAACCTGAACTCCGTAACCGTCCTGATAATGGAAGTACCCTGTTGCGGCGCAATGGTGCAGATCATCAAAAAAGCCATAGCCGAATCAGGTGCTGATATCAAAATCAGACTGGTAGTTATTGCCACTAATGGTACGATTATCGAAGACAAAATGGACAGCGCTCAATAAAGTACACCTCTCTTGTTTTTTATTACAGCTTTTCAAGAGTAAGGCACTGATTTACTTCTCCCTCATATAAAAAAATTGACAAGCAAAACTTTTCGTTGTAGAAAATCCGGTTGCTGTTACTTGTATCAGAAAAATAGAGGATTGAGACTGTCATGACTGGTTGTCTGCAAGATGATCTCTTCCTGTTCCCTGGTTTCATAACGCCTGGTAGCGAAATCAAGGCGCTTACCTGGCGAGTAGTTACTAAAAAAGATACTTAAAAAAGATCAATTTATCAAGTTGTTAAGGAGATTTTATGTGTCGGTTAGCTTTAAAAACCGCCAATGAACCGTTTTCGCCGTTTGAAGTTCTCCAGGCCATGGAGGCCATGCAGGAAGGATATGACGGCAGCGGTCTTGGACTTTTGCTGCGGGGGTTGGAATTTATTGATTTTAAATATAATTCAAAAAACCCTGTTCTTTCCGGTATCGCCCACACGGAAAAGGCTCTGCATCGGCTTAATGACTTTATGCAGAATAAAGGCTTTGAGCTTAAATATGATCATGAATTTGATGTTGATATCAGCCGAATAGAGGCCGGAGACCGGCATAAATATTTTCTCCGGGTCTACAAACAGCCATCTCCCTGGGCGGATTTCAGCGAGCAGAAAATTGAGAATGAACTTATGCTCACCCGACTGGCCCTGCGCCGCGATGGTGAAGAGCATAATGGCGATCTCACGGTTTTTTCCTTTTGGCCTGATGTGGCCATGATCAAGGAAGTAGGCTGGCCCCTGGGGGTCGGCAAAGCCCTTGGCCTGGACGCTGACCGGATTAAATCCCGGGTCTGCATGGCCCAGGGACGCCAGAATACCAACTGGGGAATCAATCTCTATGCCTGCCATCCTTTCTTTATTCAAGGGATCGGCACCATGACCAACGGCGAAAATACCGCTTTTATACCTATCAAGGACTGGCTCACCGGCACTCATTATCCCGGTTATATCGGCTACCAGTCGGACAGCGAGGTTTTTGCCCATATACTTCATTATGTTATCAAACAACTAGGCCTTCCCCTGGAAGCCTACAAGCATGTTATCACTCCCCTGAAAACCGAAGAACTGCTCGATCACCCCCAGGGTGATTTCCTCCTCGGCCTGCGCAATGTCTGCCGCCGCCTGATAATTGACGGCCCCAACTGCGTTATGGGCACCCTGCCTGATGAAACCTGCCTGCTGGTAATGGACGCCAAGAAACTGCGGCCCTCGACCATCGGCGGTAAACCGGGCGAATGGGCCATGGCCTCGGAGATGTGCGGGGTTGACGCCATGATCCCTGATCGGGATCGTGCCCTTGATTTCATGCCCATGCGCGAACATACAATAATTGTCCCACCGGACAGACAGGAGATTAAAATATGGTCTCAATTCGATCAATTCCCTCAACCCCAAGCAGCTTAACGCCCAACGATCTGCCTTGGATAATCAAGCACAATGAGGAGCGCTGTACCTTGTGCGGACGCTGTACCTCCGTGTGTCCGGTTGGCGCTATCAAGCTCAGTTACATGCGGAAACGCATGCCGCGAATTGTTTTAAATTCAAGCGAGCGCGGCAGTTCATATAAAACCTTTGTCGGTATCAGGCAGCGGACAGACCCGGCCCATCGTTGTGTAGGCTGCGGTTCCTGTTCCATGGTCTGCCCCAACGAGGCCATTACTCCGACTCCCAACTCCAATGACGACCGTTATCGCTTTCAGTCAGCCCAGAAAGGCGAGCCGGTTAAACGGGGAGGACGACGCAATGTGCCGGGCGCAAGCCTGCTTGACCGGATAATATTTAACAGAATTTCCATGTTGACCGACCCGGCTCTTGACGCCGGCCGCCATGAATTTCAACTCAATACCCTGCTGGGCCGGGTATTGCCGCCTGAGGAATTTCTCCGCCGTAAGCTGGCCGGAGAATGGATTCCGCCGGTCAGGGAAATTTTCCCTTTTATTATCGGGTCGATGTCATTCGGCGCTCTGTCGCCCAATATGTGGCTGGGACTGCTCCAGGGTGTAGCCTATTGTAATGAAGTATTGGGTATTCCGGTGGTCATGGCCACGGGTGAGGGCGGCTGTCCGCCCTGGGTACTGAAAAGCCCCTTCCTTAAATATATAATTCTCCAGATTGCTTCCGGTTATTTCGGCTGGGATGAAATTATCCGCGCCATTCCCGATATGCAGTGTGAACCGGCGGCCATTGAAATTAAATACGGCCAGGGCGCCAAGCCCGGAGACGGCGGCCTGCTCATGTGGTTCAAGGTCAGCAAGCTTATTGCCCGGCTGCGCGGCGTACCTGAAGGTGTTGATCTGCCTTCGCCCCCGGTTCACCAGACCCTTTATTCCATTGAAGAGTCGGTGATGAAGATGATCCAGTCTCTATCCATGGCCTGGGATTTCAAGGTACCGGTTTATCCGAAAATTTCCGGCTCCACTTCGGCCAAGGCCGTTTTGAACAACCTGGTGCGTAATCCCTATGCCGCCGGGCTGCTCATCGACGGGGTAGACGGCGGTACGGGCGCGGCTTATAACGTCAGCATGGATGCCATGGGCCATCCCATTGCCTCCAATGTCAGAGAATGCTACCTTGACCTCTGCGCCCAGGGTAAACAGAATGAAATCCCCATCTTTGCCGCCGGCGGGGTGGGTAAAAACGGCAACATAACCCAGAATGCCCTGGCCCTGATCATGCTCGGCGCTTCGGGCGTCCACATGGGTAAATACATCATGCAGGCCGCGGCCGGCTGTCTGGGCAGTGAACGAAACCGCTGCAACGTCTGTAATATCGGTCTCTGTCCCAAGGGTATTACCAGCCAGAACCCTAAACTTTACCGGCGGCTTGATCCTGATCAGGTTGCCCAGCGGGTAGCCGACACCTTCATGGCCATCAGAACGGAAATGAAAAAGATCATGGCTCCGCTGGGACGCTCCCAGAGTCTGCCGATCGGCATGTCGGACGCCATTGGTATAGAAGATAAAGATGTGGCTGAACGGTTACAGATTCAATATATATGTTAATGGGTAACTGCTCACAGGGCACCGAATCTTTCCGCAAGCAGGCTGATTTACGTATAACCACATACGCTACGCCAGCCTGCTCACGAAAATCTCCGGCACCATCTAAGCAGTTACAACTCATTGTTTTTGCACGTTTATGAACTTTACCGTGTGAGTAGTTACGTTAGGGGTATTTTTTATCCTTAGCTGAATAGTTAAGTTAATTGAGGGAATAAAGTGAGCGATGTCATTACCATAAAAGGCCTTGATGATGAGGGCCGCAGGATCAGTTCCAAGGAATATGAAGCCCTGGTTCAGCAGGCCTTTACCTCAACGAACAAACTCATCCTGGAAACCTATGGCCAGCATAATATCGGTGGTCGGCTGAGAAGTACGGACGGCCCTGTTGATATTCAAATCAAAGGCCCCTGCGGCCAGCGGTTGGGTTGCATGGGCAGACCCGGAATTACCATAACCTGTCACGGCCCGGCCTCGGACGATGTCGGCTATCTTAATATCGGCTCTGATATTATAGTTTTGGGCGATGCCACCAACGGCGTCTGCAACGCCATGGCTGAAGGCCGGGTAATGGTGGGCGGTTCCATTGCCTCCCGCGGTCTGACCATGACCAAGTGGAATCCTGAATATAATCGACCTGAATTATGGGTGCTGGGCTCGGTGGGCGACACCTTTGCCGAATTTAATTGCGGCGGCATCGGCATTGTCTGTGGAGTTGAGCCCAAAACTCCTAAAAATGTACTCGGTTACCGGCCCTGCATCGGCATGGTCGGCGGCTGGATTTATTACCGGGGCGAGACTGACAAATCATATTCCCGCACCAACGTCAAGGCAGTCCTGCCCGATGACGACCAATGGCAATGGCTGCTGGAGCGGCTGCCTGAATACCTGGAAAGGATAAATCGTCCGGAATTACTGGATACTCTTTCCGTCCGCGATGAATGGAAAATGCTGATCTCCATTCCACCCCAGGAGCGGGCCTTGATGTTCTCCGGGCCCATGCCCATGCAGGAGTTTAAAAATAATATTTGGAATAAAGGTTTCGGCGGCGGCGATCCCCTCCGCGACCTGGAGCCCGGCCTGGACAGAACACCCATCGGTCTCATTGAAACCGGCGACCTGCGGCGGCGTAAGCCCTTTTGGGCTAACCGTGAATCTGCCGCGCCCTGTGCCTATTACTGTCCGGTTCATATTCCTACCGTTGATCGGCTGCGGCTGATACGCGAAGGGAAAACCAAAGAAGCTTATGAAATGATTCTGGAGTACACCCCCTTCCCCGCCTCAATCTGCGGTTCAATCTGTCCTAATCTCTGTATGCAGCATTGCTCGCGCCAGCTGGTTGATCAGAGTATCGACGTGGCCATGCTGGGCCGGCACAGCAAAGATGTACCGTCTCCTCATGCCGCAGCATCGATGAATGAGAAAATCGCGATTATCGGCGGCGGCCCGGCCGGAATGAATGCGGCCTGGCAGCTGGCCAAGGATGGTATCGAGGCCCATATCTTTGAAAAAGACGACAGGCTGGGCGGCAAACTGGCCCAGGTAATTCCCTGGGAACGTCTACCTAAGGCGGTCTGGGAATCTGAAGTTGACCGTTTCCTTAATACTGATAATATCAACGTCCATTTCGGTGCGGATATAACTAAAGATAAATTTGCCGAACTGCAAAAAGAATATGACTATGTTGTGGTTGCGGTTGGTACCCATGAACCGCGCCGTATTCCCTTTCCCGGCCATGAACGGGTAATTCCGGCCCTTGATTTTCTTAAACAGAGCAAGAGTGACAAACCGCCCCAGGTCGGCAGACAGGTGGTCATCATCGGTGCCGGCAACGTGGGCTGTGACGTGGCCTGCGAGGCCTATCGTCTCGGAGCCCAGGAGGTTACTCTGGTTGATATCCAGAAGCCGCTGGCCTTTGGCAATGAAAAAAAGGCGGCTGAGGCCCTGGGCGCTAAATTCCGCTGGCCGGTGAGTACTAAAGAAGTTACGGAAGAAGGTCTTATTGACGCGGCCGATGAGTTGATTCCGGCCCAGACCGTGATTATCTCCATTGGTGATGTGCCGGCCTTGAATTTCCTGGGTGATTCCGTTGAAGTATTGACTGTAGGCGGAGCAGCCTGGATTAAAACCGATGAAGCCTACCGTACCAGCAATGACAAAATTTTTGCTATCGGCGACGTGGAAAGACCGGGACTGGCCACTAATGCCCTGGGCAGCGGCAAAATCGCGGCTGAAGCCATCCTCTGTGATCTTACCGGCAAGGAATGGCAGCCATTTTCCAAGCCGGTTATCGAGCTTAATCATCTTACCCCGGCTCATTATGAGCCGGTCAGCTGTCCAGGTGACTCCGACATGGATGAGGCTGAACGCTGCATGAGCTGCGGCTCCTGCCGGGACTGTCATCTCTGTGAAACCATCTGCCCAACCGGAGCCATTTCCCGGCGTAAGCTGGAAGTGGGCGGCTATGAATATGTTTCCGATGATGATAAGTGCATTGCCTGCGGCTTCTGCGCCGATACCTGTCCCTGCGGGGTCTGGACCATGCGGCCTTTTTAGGCGCTTAGGTTCCTGAACTAAACAATTTATTGTTTTGGGTGACTAAATATTCGGGTTGGGTAAAAGCTACCCTTCTCTAGCCCTTTAAATGTAAAGTACATACAATTAACTGCTGAAATCCGGACAATTTATATCACGTCATGCCGGCATGCAGTCAGCCGGAGGTAAGCGAGGAACGAGACTCCGATCCGGAAAGCTGCTTAAGGCCTGTAGAAATTATTTTCGTGTTATTTATACCCCACAAGGGAGTACTGATCCCTTTACAGTTATGGGGCTGTCGCCGTCCGGGTCTACTTTATTGAACGCTAAACTTGAACTGTGTAGAGAGTCTTGTTCTGTGAAAAAATTATCAAATATAAAATTTTTATTAATTCACTAATATCATTATTGACATGGCAGCATCTAAGGCATAGTATGAATTCATGTTCATTATTGCTTTTGTATGAAAATAAATACTTTTATATGAGTAGTGACTATGTCTTCAGATTGCCAAGAAAAAAATGAAATAACTATTAAATATGTAATACCTAATGACCTAAAAGATTGTTACGTTAATGGTGTGTGGGGAATGGTAAGCCCGAAAGGTGAAATCAATATGCATCTGTATTCAGAACGGCTACCAATTCCAAACACCGAAACCATTAGTTTTATTGATGGCAACTTGGGAACTGTCCCAGTTGACACAAAGGCCGGTGGTGATGTAATTAGACTCGTACAATCTTCTATTGTTATGGACATTCCAACCGCAATAGCATTACAAAAATGGTTAGGCGAACGAATCGACTATTTTTTCAACAAAATAAAAGAAACAAAAAAAGAGCACAAAGATGTCTGATATAGATAATTATTGCAATGTTTGTCAATACAACTCTGGCTCAACTCCATCTAATTACGATATTATTGCTAGAGTTTGGCAAACTAGCGACTCCAGTGACTATCTGAATATTACTGCGACAGACACAAAAAGTTTTTTTGAGAAAATATTTGAAATATCTAACGAAAATAAACTTCTCAGGGCAACCTTAAAAAATTTATGGAATGTCTCAAAATATAACCATGAATACATTTCATTTCTTCTCGGGCAGTATACCGATAAAGAATTTGCAATACTTGCACAAAAATTCGCCACAAAGCCAGATTTAGATATCGACAAAAATAAGCTTATTGAAAATATAAGTATAATTTTTTCCATCATAGATGATGAATCTTTAACCTCTCATGACCTGTCCACTATATTAAATATTGATTGCTCATTGATAGAATCAACAATGAGTAGTCTTTCGTAGAAATAAAAACTAAAAATCATGAGTGAAATTCAAGAAGTGCCTGGGGCAATTGAAGGTGAGGAAATAGTTCTTACAGGTCTCAAAATAGCTCCAAAAGGAGCCCCTATACAAATAAAATCAAATATTGTTTTTCCTGTAACCATTACACGCCGTGGCACAGGTGAGATTAGTAAAGCGTATTCGCCACCCAAACATAAATTTAAAAAAACTTCAATGCTCAACCTCGCTGACAAAATATCTGGCAGGCACTTGTGGGGCTTTTCTTCATCTCCGATCACCAGAAAAAATGTAGGCAAGGGACAGAAAGGTAGGTCAGGCAGACACACAGGGCAATTTCTTGTCATAACTGAAAATTGTTTTGCTGAACTCGTGCATGGTTGGAAAGGTGATGCTTTACCAAGCCACCCAAAAAAGACCTTAGAAACCGAGGATGAATAAACCATTGAATCTACATCTTGATTCTTGTATTTAGCTTCTATAGCCATTTTTCAAAACACGCAGGACAAGAAACATAATTTAGTTTTTTTCCCGAGTAAATCTGTGATAAACACAGAACAATAGCAT
This sequence comes from Desulfobulbaceae bacterium, assembly GCA_024763495.1. GTDB lineage: Bacteria > Desulfobacterota > Desulfobulbia > Desulfobulbales > SURF-16 > JANTFJ01. The sequence goes on from JANTFJ010000090.1 coordinate 8,376, forward strand.
TCACAATGACCCGCTGCCCCTGCCGCTTTTCAGGCGACAATCATCATCTTTCCTTGCCGGGCCGTCAGCAGCCAATATCACAGCGGGCATGTGATGCAAAACGTTCGGTTCTGCCGGATTAACATCATACATGTTGACCATTAAATGCGCGGCCTGTAAGCGCAAACTCTGGAAATATGACAAGGTGGGCAGCGGCGAGGTATTGCGCTGTCACAAGGACTGGATAAAGAGAATTTATTCTATCAAGGAGCAGGGCAACAAGATACAATGCCTCTGCGGCAAAAATATAGGTATTGACAAAGGCGGTTATTACAAGATGATTGCCAGGGCTTTCACCAGTTCCGGCAGCAAGAGGCCGGGCTGTCGCCGCAAGGAGAGATAAGGTGTAACTGTTCAGATGAACCCTGTAACCAGTTACAATTACAGGGGTTAGCGAAGTTAGGCGCTTACGGCCATTGTCTAAACAATTTTTTGTTTTGATTTTTGGTAACTTCTCCATATGTGGTGGTGGCACCCAACCGTAGGTCTGCTAAAA
>JANTFJ010000091.1 GCA_024763495.1 Desulfobulbaceae bacterium
CGTTTCAGGGATGCCGCCATGTGCCCGTTTCAACGCTCGCGATAATACATCAGGTATATCGCGGCGTTTAAACGGGTGCAGGGTGGTGTTCATGGAGAGCTTACAAAATGAGAGTTGCGCTTCCCGGTACTGCCGGGGGATTTTCAGGGTAAAATACATTAAATCAACGTAAGCGTTCACCAGCACCTTACGGAGTCTACACTTACCTATTTGTCCATTTGAGTCTGCTTGCATAACATCAGTATAATGAACAACTCTAAGGGAGGCACAGGTAAACGAAAAAAGCTGCCCAAACCATTGTGCTGTAACTGTTCAGAGGTAAGCGAACGAAGTGAGATTCCGTGTGCTTTATCTGATCGTGCGCAGATGAAGTGCAGCTGAATAGTTACCAATTTTTTACAAATTAAACCGGAATATAAAATTTCAGCGAGAATCATTATTGCAAATATTTTAAAACTGTTATAATTTACTAACTCAATAAAGTGTAAGTGGACTTAAGATTTTCTAGTGCCTTAACATTTAGTTTCGTGTTATTTGTGGCAGGGAATTCAAATTTTGGTTTGACATAAACAATTTGCCTCTACAGTTAAGGTACTTATACCCGTTCAACAATTTCCTCTCCAATCATGGTGTGGCATGAGTGAAAATTACAACCTTTCCAAGCTGCGAACCCGGCTGAAGAAGCAGATAGAGCAGGCGGTTCCCGAGGCCAGGATAGACTACTGTCTGACCTGCGGCCTGTGCGCCAGCGGCTGTCCGGCCAGCGGTATCGAGGACATGGATCCCCGCAAGTTTCTTCGTTATCTTGTTTTAGGGCAGGATGATATTATCCTGCAGACCAACTGGATTTACTCCTGCTCTTTGTGCCAGCGCTGTAAATACGCCTGTCCCATGGGTATTGACGTTGGTCGCCTGGTCTATGAAGTCAAGGGCATGCGGCCTGTTGAAGATCGTCCCAAAAATCTGCAGAAATCCTGCGATCTGCAGAAGGCTGGCAATTCTACCGGTATCCCCAATGATGATTTTGTCTGGGTAGTGGGCGACATTCTCGAAGAAATCCACGAAACCGAGCCGGAATGGTCTGACTTAAAGGCCCCCATGGACAAGGTCGGAGCTAAATTCTATCTTAACCAGAACGCCAAGGAGCCCACGGTTGAACCGGAAGAAATGGTGCCCCTCTGGAAGATTCTCCACGCAGTGGGCATTGACTGGACCTATTCTTCCAAATGGTGGGACGGAGCAAATTACTGTCTCTTCACCGGCGACCCGGAGGACTGGGAACTCACTACCCGGCTCCAGGCGGAAACAGTTGACGATCTGGGGTGTACGACCTATATAAACACAGAGTGAGGCCACATGATGTATGCAACCCTGGAAGGGTTGCGAAGATTCGACATTCCTCACAAATTTGAAGTGGTCAGTATTATTTCGCTGTACGCCCAGTGGATCAGGGAAGGACGGCTCAAGGTTGATCCTGCCTGGAACACTGAAGGGCTGAAATTCTCCGTGCAGGATCCCTGCAAACTGGTGCGCCAGTCCCTGGGTGACCCAGTGGCTGATGATCTTCGATTTGTTATCAAGTCGGTGGTTGGTGAAGAAAATTTTATTGATGTCTGGCCCAACAAATCAAACAACTACTGCTGCGGCGGCGGGGGCGGCGCTCTCCAGGCCGGATTTGTCGACAACCGGCGGCAGCACGGTAAGACCAAGTTTGACCAGCTGCAGGACACAGGTGCAGACGTGGTAATAACCCCCTGTCATAACTGCCATACCCAGGTTAAGGATATCTGTGATCATTTCGGCGGCAAATGGCAGACTACCCATCTCTGGGGTTGGATTGTCAAGGCTTTACAAAGATAGGACAAAATCATGCCAAAAGGTTCGGTATTAGTTGTAGGCGGCGGTATTGCCGGAGTGCAGGCCGCTCTTGATCTTGCTGACAGCGGATTTCTTGTTCATCTGGTTGAAAAAACTACTGCCATCGGCGGCAGGATGTCGCAACTGGACAAAACATTTCCGACAAACGATTGTTCTGCCTGTATTCTTTCGCCGAAACTGGTTGAATGCGGTCGGCATCTTAATATAAATCTCCTTACCCTTTCCGACCTGGTTTCGCTGGAAGGCGAACCCGGCAATTTCAAGGCCGTGGTTCATCAACGGCCTCGTTATGTTGACCCGACCAAGTGTATTGCCTGCGGTCTCTGTGCTGAAAAATGTCCCAAGAAGGTAGATAACGAATATAATCTCGGTATAGGCAAGAGAAAGGCGGCTTATTTAAGTTTCCCCCAGGCTGTTCCCCTGAAATACGCTATTGATCCCGACAACTGTATCTGGTTGAAAAAACCGGGACGTTGCGGGGCCTGCGCCAAGGTCTGTCCGGCAGGTGCTATTAATTTTGACGACAAGGCTGTAGATCACGAACTGGAAGTGGGTTCCGTGGTGCTGGCCCTGGGCTTTTCGCCCTATGATCCCTCCGAACTTGATTTTACCGGCTATGGCCGGTTGGCCAATGTCATTACTACCATGGAGTTTGAGCGCTACTTAAGCCCCTCCGGCCCCTGCATGGGCCACATGGAACGCCCGTCCGACGGCAAAGAACCAAAACGCGTGGCCTGGCTGCAATGTGTCGGTTCCCGCGATATCAACCGTTCCTGCCATCCCTACTGTTCCTCGGTCTGCTGCATGTTTGCCATCAAGCAGGCGGTTATTGCCAAGGAACACGCTCATGGCGAGTTTGCTCCCTCCATATTCTTTATGGATATGCGCACCCATGGCAAGGGCTTTGAGGAATACTATAACCGGGCCCGGGAAAACGGAGTTAGCTTTCATCGAGCCAGGGTTCACAGTATTCTACCTGCTGACGATGAGGGAAATCTCCGCCTGCGTTATGTTAATGAACAGGGCGGGATTGAATTCGCGGAATTTGACATGGTGATTCTTTCCACCGGTCTTGAAGTGGATAAAAACACCATTAAACTTGCAGAGCGGCTAAACCTGGAACTTGATGAGGACAATTTTATCAAAACGGATGTTTTTAATCCGGTAGCCACCAGTCGTCCCGGCGTTTTTGTCTGCGGAGCCGTAGCCGAACCTAAGGATATTCCCCAGTCGGTCATGGAGGCCAGCGCCGCGGCCCTGGAGGCGGGCAGCATCCTGGCTCCGGCCCGTTGGAGCGCAACCGCGGTCAAGGAGTATCCCCTGGAAAGAGATATTCATGCCGAACCACCACGCATCGGCGTTTTTGTCTGCCACTGCGGAATAAATATAGCGAGCGTGGTTGATGTCAAGGCCGTCACAGAATATGCCAGAACTCTGCCGGACGTGGTTTTCTCCCAGGATAATCTCTTTACCTGTTCCCAGGATACCATTGATCAGATGGTAAATACCATAAAAGAACAAAACCTGAACCGGGTGGTAGTCTCCTCCTGTTCGCCGCGTACCCATGAACCGCTTTTCCAGGAGACTTTGCGGGACGCGGGCTTAAACAAGTATGTCTTTGAGATGGCTAATATCCGGGATCAGGATTCCTGGGTACATAAAAATGAACCGGAAGCGGCAACAGTCAAAGCCATGGATTTAACCCGCATGGCCGTGGCCCGGGTTCGGGGCGAAGAAGCCCTGCCCTACCACACCGTTAAGGTGGACAAATCCGCTGTGGTTATCGGCGGTGGTATCGGCGGCATGACTGCGGCGCTTTCCCTGGCTGAACAGAATTTTCCGGTTACCCTGGTAGAAAAATCAGCTCAGCTGGGCGGCAATGCCAACAATCTTTTCCGAACCTGGCAGGATGATAAGGTTCAGCCCTATCTGGCTGAAACCATTGCCAAGGTTAATAATCATCCCCGGATAGATGTCCAGTTAAGCTGCGAAATAACTGAGGCCGGCGGCTCAGTTGGTAAATTTACCACCACCCTCAGCAATGGTCAAAATCTTCAGCATGGGGTAGCCGTGGTTGCGGTAGGCGGTAAGGCTTACAGCCCGGAAGGAGATTGGCAGTTCCTTTACGGCCAAAATGATAAGGTGCATACCCTGCTGGAAATTGACCGGATGCTGATTGATGAAAGTGAGGATTTCAAAGCCACAGGCCAGGCGGTTTTCATTCACTGTGTTGGTTCACGGATTCCGGAAAGACCGTGGTGCAGCCGGGTTTGCTGTACCCACGCCATTGATCAGGCAGTCAAACTTAAAGAGATGAATCCGGACATGGATATTTTCATGCTCTATCGAGATATCCGCACCTATGGCCAACGGGAACGGCTCTACCAGAAGGCCAGGGCTCTTGGTATTATCTTTGTCCGCTATGATCTTGACCATATCCCGGCGGTAAGTGAGGATTCCGGGCAGTTAATTATCAAAACCCATGATCCCATTGTCGATGCAGAGATAACCCTGCAACCTGATTTGCTGGTACTGGCCACAGCCATTGAACCGCAGGCCACGGGTTCCAGTGTTGCCAAGTTTTTTAAATGCGCCATTGACGCCCATGGTTTTCTGCTGGAGGCCCACATGAAACTGCGGCCCGTTGACTTTGCTACGGACGGCGTTTACCTGGCAGGGCTCTGCCATTATCCCAAGCCCCTGGAAGAGACTATTGCCCAGGCCAAGGCCGCTGCGGCCCGAGCCACCATTGTTCTTTCCCTGGATGAGGTTCCGGCCGAGAGCATCACGGCTCAGGTTGACCCGGCAAAATGTGTGGGCTGCGGGGTCTGCGTTGAGGTCTGCGCTTATAATGCCGTCAGCATGGACGAAGACAAAAATATTTCCCTGGTTAATGCAGATCTCTGTAAGGGCTGCGGCGCCTGTGTGGCCGGCTGTCGCTCCGATGCCTTGACCCTGCAGAATATCGGTAATGAGCAGATCATGGCTGCGGTAGAGGCGGCATTTGATTAAACCAAGGTAAGCGCTCCATGAACATTACCCTGCACGCGCATAAACGCTGTGATATACTAATATATTATCGCAGTGTTGAAGCGCGTGCATGGCGGCGTCCCTGAACCCCTTACAGTTATGGGGTTGTCGCCGCCTGGGTGTACTTTATTGATCGCTATCAAACCAACTAACCAATTAAACCAAGCAATCAATATGACTGACAAAACCTGGGAACCAAAAATAATCGCCTTTTTATGTACCTGGTGCAGCTATGCCGGGGCAGACCTGGCCGGGGTAAGCCGTTTTCAATATCCGCCCAATATCCGCATCGTCAAGGTGCCCTGCTCGGGCCGGATAAGCCCCAACCTGATTCTTAACGCCCTGAGAACGGGAGCGGACGGGGTACTGGTGTCCGGCTGTCATCCCGGCGACTGCCATTACATCAGCGGCAATTATTTTGCGCGCCGTCGTTTTGCCCTGTTTGAAAATCTTTTGGAATTTATCGGCATTGAACCGGATCGGGTTAATTTCTCCTGGGTTTCCGCCTCTGAGGGTGAACAGTTTGCCGAGATAGTAAAAGACGTTACGGCCAGGGTTAAGGAGCTGGGGCCGGCAACGCACCTGGTTAAGAAATTTAACGAAGCCGCTTAATCAGGCAACAAGGCAGGATACGCAATGCGCAACCTGCGGGCTACACAGACCACTGTTCGGATAAATTATGGCAACTATAAACAGCAAAATAAGCGAAGAGATCAGGGCCCTGGCCGGAAAACTTCTGGAAGAGAAGAAAATCGCGGCCTTTCTCGGTTACTGTCAGGGCAGCCTGCCCATGACGGCCAGGCCCTTTGTGGCTCGAACTCCTGAGGACACGGACAAACTAATCTGGAACAGTTTCTGTGTTCTGAACCTGGCAAATTACCTGCCGGAACTGCTGAAATCCCTGGAACCGCCCAGAGGCCCTCGTGACCCGGCTCCTGAAGGCCCGCTGCCCAAAGTCGCGATCCTGGCTACAGGCTGCTGGTCGCGCAACATCGTTATTCAGATCCAGGAAAATCAGGTGGATCGTGACCGGGTAGTTATCTGCGGGGTTGGCAGCCGGGGCATGGTAGCCCAGGCCAAGGTCAAGGAACTTTTTGATGGACGGGAAATCCTTGAAGTCATTGAAGAGGATCATAAACTGCTGGTTTCCGGCAATGGATTCAATGAGGAGATTAACCGCTGGAACGTGGTCAGGGATAACTGCCTGACCTGTATTCATCCTGATCCGGTAATTTTTGATATCCGTATCGGCGATGAGGCCGGGCAGCGCAAAAACGATAACCGCTTTGCCGAGGTTGAGAAGATTGACAATAAATCAACTGCTGAGCGAAGCCGGTGGTTTACGGATGAATTTGCCTCCTGCATCCGCTGCTATGCCTGCCGTAATGCCTGCCCCTTATGTTATTGTCCCACCTGCTTTGTTGATGATGCTAAACCGCAATGGGTGGGCAAGAGTATTGACCAGGTTGACACCTCGATTTTTCATATCCTCCGGGCCTATCACTGCGCCGGGCGCTGCACGGACTGCGGTTCCTGTGAATCTGTCTGCCCTATGGGAATTAATATGCGAATTCTGACCAAAAAATTAACCAGTGATGTGCTGAATCTTTATGGTTCCGAGGCCGGGATGGCACTTGATGCTCCTCTGCCGTTGACCACCTACCGGCAGGATGATCCACAGAATTTCATAATCACTGAACAGGCAGCGGACAAGGAGGGCGAATAACCGTGAAAGTCTATAAATTCGATAAGCCCGGCCTTGAAGCCTGGATAAAAAAATGGTCTGAGACGGCCCCGGTTTTTTATCCGGCTCCTGACGCAAGTGAAAACTGCGGAATTCATCCGGGGTGGGGAAAAATGACTGAAGTTGTGCTGCCCCAATCAAGTGGCCCGGCCAAGAGTTCCCTGAAAACCTTTTATTTTCCTCAGCCCGAGGTGCTGGCCACCTCTTCGCTCAAGAAAAATGACGATGATGGTCTGCTGCTCACGGAACCAGCTCCGGTAGTTGAAAAACAGGTGGTCTTCGGGGTAAGGCCCTGTGACGGTCGCAGCGTTGAGTTAAACAATCTACCCTATGCCGAGGAAAAATTGTTTCAACAGAACCGGGAGCGTACCGTGCTGGTGGGTTTTTCCTGTTCCGAACCAAAATCAACCTGTTTTTGTCAGGCCACGGGTGGTTCTCCCTATGGCATCGATGGCCTGGATATTCTTATTTCCCGGCAGGATGATCATTTTCTGGCCGAGATTATCACGGACAAGGGCGCAAAACTGGCTGAAAATGGTCTTATCGATGCCGGATCTGAGGAAATAGCGATCCTGGAAAAATTACGCCGGGAAAACGCCGGAAATAATGACAAGGGTGAGAAATTAAAAGAAAAGGATTTATCTTCCCTGTATAACGCTTCCTTCTGGAACCGGGTAAGCGACTCCTGCCTTAACTGCGGGGCCTGTACCTTTCTCTGTCCCACCTGTTATTGTTTTGATATTCAGGACGAGGTATTGCATGGCCGGGGGCAGCGAATTCGCTACTGGGATTCCTGTATGTTCCCCCTTTATACCCTGCACACTACCGGCCATAATCCTCGAGGCCTTAAGGTACAGCGAGTAAGAAACCGTTTCATGCATAAACTTAAAAATTTTCCGGATCGTTTCGGGCCTCTTTCCTGCGTGGGCTGCGGTCGCTGTGTGGTTGAATGTCCGGTTAATATTGATATACGTGAGGTTATGGACGACCTCCTGGCAGTGGAGTAAGTTAAAAGTCCAGCAGCACCTCATCTTCGTCCTTTTTTTGCCTGCTCGAAAAACACCAGGAGGTTATCCAAGAATAGCTATTTTTTCTCAAATCAGGTAAGCGCCAGACTCCGAGGCATTTTGCAAAAACAAGCACAGCCATATAGTTGATATCTCGGAGTCTCGTGCCTCGCTTTCCGGAGCATTATTTTTTCAAAATAACACAGAGTTGGGGAAAAAGGGCATTCTTGGACAGCCACCTAGTAATTCATAGCTTTTGGTGAATTATAACTGGAGTAACTAAAATATGATTTCCTATTTGCCTTATCCTGTTCGCATTGATGATATTATAGTGGAAACGGAAGACGGCAATCTCAAGACCTTTAAGCTGATCCTGGAAAACGAGGCTGAACGTGAGGCCTGGAGCCATGTTCCCGGCCAGTTCGCTATGCTTTCTCTTGCCGGACAGGGTGAAATTCCCATTGGTATTGCTTCCTCTCCTATGGAAAAAGGCCATCTCCTTTTTACGGTCAACCGGGCCGGCAAGGTAACAACGGCCCTGCACCAGATGAAGGTAGGCGACCGAATGGGCGTTCGCGGCCCCATGGGCAATGGTTTTCCGGTAAACGATAAGTTAAAGGGTAAAAATATAGTGATTATCGCCGGTGGTTTTGCCTTTACCACCCTGCGGGCCACCCTCCTCTACATGCTGGCCAACCGGGATGATTACGGTAAAATTACGGTAATCTACGGCGCCCGGACTCCGGGCATGCTGCTTTACCGTGATGAACTGGCCCAGTGGGCCGCCAGGGACGATGTTGATCTCCATGTCACCATTGACCGCGAGGCCGAGGGCTGGGACGGCCTGGTGGGATTTGTCCCGACTATTGCCGGTGAAGTGGCCCCTTCCCCTGATAATGCCGCAGCCCTGATCTGCGGCCCGCCCATCATGATTAAATTTACCATGCCGCCCCTGGAGAAAATCGGCTGGACTGATGACCAGGTATATCTCTCCCTGGAAAACCGAATGAAATGCGGCGTAGGTCTCTGCGGCCACTGCAATGTCGGCCCCTTTTTCGTCTGCAAGGACGGCCCGGTTTTGACCAGGGCCGAAGCAGGCAGGCTGCCCATGGAATTTTAAAACTTTCCGCAAGGTATCCTTTAGGCGCTTAAGGCCATTGTCTAAACAATTTTTTGTTTTGATTTTTGGTAACTTCTCCATATGTGGTGGCACCCAACCGTAGGTCTGCTAAAATTTGGACAATTTATA
>JANTFJ010000092.1 GCA_024763495.1 Desulfobulbaceae bacterium
GCCGCCATGTGCCCGTTTCAACGCTCGCGATAATACATCAGGTATATCGCGGCGTTTAAACGGGTGCAGGGTGGTGTTCATGGAGCGCTTACAAATTTCTTTAACCCTCTAAAGTGGAAAACGACACACAATGAAAACTATCCATGGCGGCAATATTGTCAGCATGGCAGCAGAACTTGGCTGTCCGGTAACGGAATTACTTGACATGAGCAGCAACCTTACTCCATCAGGCATGGTTCCGGGCCTGCGGGAAGAATTGATCAACCACCTGGAAGAAATAGCATTTCTTCCTGAAGCTGGCAGCGAAACCCTCCTTGATATCTTCAGCACTCTGCATAACCTTAAAAGCACCGAAGTCCTGGCTGGAAACGGCACCACGGAGTTTATTTTTGCCCTGCCCATGGCCCTGGAAAACAAAAAAGCCCTGCTGGTTAACCCAACCTATTCCGACTACCAGGTCGCCTGTTCCTGGGCCGGAGTTGAGACAGAAAATTTTTTCCTGGAAAAAGAGGAGGAATTTCAACTTAATTTTTCCAGGCTTGACAGCAGGTTAAGCGGCAAAGAACTGGTCTTTATCTGTAATCCTAACAATCCCACCTCTGTTCTTATTTCCAGCCGGAAGCTCGAGGATTTTATCCGCAGTCATCCAGCCTCCACCTTTGTTATAGATGAATCATATCTCCCCTTTACCAGGGAAAAATCATTGCTGGATATAGATCTGCCGAAAAATCTTTTTCTTCTCTGTTCTTTGTCAAAAATTTATGGTATTCCAGGGCTGAGGTTAGGATTTATGGTGGCAACAGAAAATAGTCTGGCCCATTTCTCTGAGCACAGTAAACCCTGGGGAGTTAATCGGCTGGCCCAGGTTGCCGGTGAATTTCTTTTAACAAAGGCGGATGCCTATGTAGAGGAAGTTCAAAAGTTTATCGAAGAAGAACGTCCGGAAATTACTGAAAGACTGGGACTCCTGCCCGGAGTTACCGTAATTCCGGGAGCTGCTAACTTTATTCTCTGCTCCCTGGCTGGTGACCTGAAGGCTGACCAGCTCAAAGAACGAATGCTTGAGCAAAAAATAATGATTCGCGACTGTTCTACTTTTACCGGACTTGATAAAAGTTATTTCAGGATTTCCCTTAAAGACAAAAAAGGGAATCAGCGCTGCCTTGAGGCTTTGCAACGGATATTGTCCCGACCGTGAGAATGATATCGCTTAATAAAGGTTACTGCTCACCGGGTTAGCGAAATGATGGTGCTTAGGGCTCGGTAAAAAGTTATGAGGAAATAATATTATGCGAATTGCTATTATGGCGGATACCCATGATCATATTCCCAATTTACGTGCCGCAGTCAATTACTGTAATGCCTATGATGTTCATCTGCTGATTCATTGCGGTGATCTTATTTCACCCTTTATGCTGGATGAACTTGCCAGGTTCGGCGGCGCTGTTCATCTTATTTATGGAAATAATGTCGGAGACCAGCATCTCATCTCCAGCAGGTGCGGGGTCAGCTTTCCCTCTATTCATCATCATGGAGTTCTTGGAGCCGCAGAAGCGGGGGGATTAAAAATTGCCTTTCATCATTACCCCCTGGTGGCCAGGGGAATCGCGACTACCGGCCAGTTTGACATAGTCTGCTGCGGCCATAATCATATTTACCGGGTAGAAAAAATAGATGACTGCCTGTTGATTAATCCCGGAGAACTGCTGGGCAAGGATGGTCAGCCTGTTTTCGCGATCCTCAACAGTTCCAGCCGGGAGGTGGAAAGGGTTGAAGTAGGAAAGCCCCTTTTCCTTAACTCTTAACTGTCACTGTTCAGAAGTAATTCATAGCGGCGACTCCGTGGAGTGCGGCTGAACAGTTGCGCAACCAGGAGGTTGCCCGAGAACAGGCATTTTTCTCAAATCAGGTAAGTGCCGGACTCCGAGGTATTTTGAAAAAATAAGCGCAGTCATATAGTTGATATCTCGGAGTCTCGCCGGCTCGCTTTCCGGAGCATTATTTTTTCAAAATAACACAGAGTTGGGAAAAAGGGCATTCTCGGACAGCCTCCTGGAAAAAAATGAATGGGATGGACATCGAACAAAAATAGGTCTGTCCTCTAACCGCTGTATTCTGAAATAAAAAAAGGTGCGTTATGTCCCCTGAACAACAAGAAAAAGAGACATTAAGTGAAAATCAGTCAATGTCTGATGGTGGAAGTTTTGCTCAAATGATGAATAAAACCACGGTTGAGCCTGATTTTTTTGAACCTGGCCAGAAGGTCGAAGGAACTGTGGCAGGAATTGACAATGAATGGATTTTTCTTGATATCGGCGGTAAAAGCGAAGGTGCGCTCAGCGCCTCAGAACTGCTTGACGAAGATGGCAAACTAACGGTAAAGGAAGGAGATAAGCTTGAGGCCTATTTCCTCACGGTTGAGCGAAATGAAAAAATTTTCACCACCAAAATGTCCGGAACCGTAGCCCGGGCCCATCTTCAGGAGGCCTTCCGCAGCAAGATTCCTCTGGAAGGCAAGGTCAGCAAAGAAATTAAAGGCGGCTATGAGATCAAAATCGGTGCTGTCCGCGCCTTTTGCCCCTATTCCCAGATGGCCCGGCGCCGGGTAGAGGACAGCAGCCAATTTGTCGATCAGCAGATTGTCTTTAAAATTATTGAATACAAGGAAAACGGGCGGAATATCATAGTCTCCCACCGTTTGGTGCTTGAAGAAGAACGGGCGGAACAGAAAGCCAAATTGCGGGAAACCCTGGAACCGGGGATGACCGTGACCGGGGAAATTACCTCGCTCCGTGACTTTGGCGCCTTTGTTGATATTGGCGGAATTGAGGGATTGATTCCGGTATCGGAAATAAGCTGGGGCCGGGTTGAAGACATTCATGCAATCCTGGAGGTTGGCAAACAGGTCGAGGTTGCGGTCATGAAACTTGACTGGGACAATGACCGTTACTCTTTCAGCCTTAAACAGACCATGCCTGATCCCTGGGAGGCTGTTGCTGAACAGTTTCAGGACGGTAAAAATTATAGCGGCAGGGTGGCGCGCCTGACGGATTTCGGGGCCTTTATTACCCTGGCTCCCGGCATAGACGGCCTGGTGCATATCTCTAAATTAGGCGGCGGCCGGAGGATAAATCATCCCCGCGAAGTTGTGCAGCCCGGAGACACCCTTGAGGTGCGGATAGACTCTATTGATATTAATGGCAAAAGAATGTCCCTCTCTCTCCCCCATATTGAAAATGCCGAAAAAAAAGAAAAGCCGGGCAAAAAAAGAAAATCAGGCCGAAAAGATGAAAATCGGGCCGATTTCAAGCAATACGAGGCTCAGGAGAAAAAAAATTCCGGCAGCTCCATGGGAACCCTGGGTGATCTCCTGAAACAAAAAATATCAGGGAAGTAGTTCCGCTGTAATCAAGCCGACTGCTGCCGGACAATTTCAAAGAGAATAACTGCTGTGGCCACCGAGACATTGAGGGAGTCAAGAGAACCGTGCATGGGGATTGAGATCAGTGTATCACACTGTTCCCTGACCAGCGGCCTGATGCCCTTTGCTTCGCCGCCCATTACCAGGCAGATTGGGCCGCTGAAATCAGTCTGGTAAAGATCCTGCCTGCTGTCAGCCGCTGCCCCGAAAACCCAGAAGCCCTCTTTCTTTAAACGCTGCAGGGTTGTCGTCAGGTTGGTGACCTGGCAGACAGCCAGACCAGCCAGGGCTCCGGCGGATATCTTGGCCGCAGTGCCGCCCAGGGGGGCTGAGCGATCTTTGTTGACAATCATCCCAGCTACTCCAGCGGCCGAGGCGGAACGGCTTATCGCCCCGAGATTATGAGGATCCTGAATAGAATCAAGAACCAGCAAAAGTGGATTTTTTTTGTTTTTAAGCCGGGCAACAAGCTGGTCGAGACCAATGGTGGAAATCGCCATAATCCGGGCACAGACTCCCTGATGATTGTGACCGGAGCCGGATAAATGAAAATCGGTCCGAAATTTGACTTTTATTTTTTCCTGCCGGGCCGTGTCAATTATTTGTTGAATTTTCGGGCTGCTCTTGCCCTTTATCACGGTAATTTCACTGATTCGGGCCGGTGATTTTTTCAAAGCCTCAAGCAGGGGATGGATGCCCCAGATAATTTCCCGCTCTGAGCTTGACCGGCCGGAACAGTCTGCCTGCTGTTTTGCTTTGCGGTTTAAAGAATATTTTTTACGGGAAATTGCCATATTCAGACTGGATCAGCCGAAGGAAGAACCAGGGGAAGACCATCAGCAGTGCGGCGGGTCTGGCTGCGCCGGGCCCAGATAATGGCACGCAGCATTGCTACAGTTTTATCAAGTGTATCATTTACCAGCAGATAATCATACAAATCAGCAGAAGCTAGTTCCCCGCGGCCATTGGCCAGGCGGAGGGCAATGGTTTCCGGTGAATCAGTACCACGCTGCCGCAGTCGTCTATCCTGTTCTTCCCAGGAGGGAGGGACAATAAAGACAGTTACCGCATCAGCCAGCTGTTTTTTTATCAATTTCATGCCCTGGATATCGATATCAAGAAAAACATCAAGTCCCTCGTTTAACTGTTTTTCAAGTGCTGTCCTGCTGGATCCATAAAAATTGTCATGCACTTTGGCCCATTCCAGGAATTCTCCCTTATCCCGCATCCGGGTAAATGTTTCAACATCAACAAAATGGTAATCAAGCCCATCCTGTTCCTGACCTCTGGGCTCTCTGGTTGTATGGGAAACCGAAAAAGCCAGATTCGAAACACCTGCCATAATTTCCTTGAGGATCGTGGTTTTTCCGGTACCGGACGGGGCCGAAATTATAAAAATACTACCCTTGATCATCATCTTTACCTGGGTTGAAAAAGGCTTGAGATGCAGGGGTAAAACGCTGGGTGAGTGTTTCCGGCTGCACCGAGGACAAAATAACATGGTTGGTATCAAGAATAATAATCGCCCTGGTGCGACGTCCTTCCGTCACATCAATCAATTTTTTCTGCTGTTTTGCCTCTTCTTTTAATTTTTTGATCGGCGATGACTTGGGATTGACAACTGCCAGTATCCGACCGGCAGCCACCGAGTTGCCAAAGCCGATATTTATCATTCGTTGATTCATAATTTTATATTCGTCCTCAGGGTTCAATATTGAGCGTTTACCATTTTCGTTGCGATTCTCTAAAGTCGACAGGCTCCTGATTTATTTTATTCTAAATTTTGCACCTGTTCCCGCATTTTTTCAACTTCATTTTTTAAAACAACGGTAAGATGGGCGATATCCGCATCAGCAATTTTCGAGGCCATGGTATTAATTTCACGTAAAAATTCCTGGAGAAGAAAATCCATTCTCCGACCGGCAGGCTCTGCCGGGCCGAGAAAATTTTCAAACTGGCTGATATGGCTTTTCAGCCGGACTATTTCTTCGGTAATATCTGATTTGTCGGCAATAATCGCCACTTCCTGGGCCAGACGCCGGGGGTCAAGATCAATTCCTGCCAGTAATTTTGCAAGCCGTTCCTGTAAAAGCTGTTCTTTTTTACCGAGAAGCTGCGGAAGCACCCCTTCAATTTCAGTAATGGTCGCGCTCAGCAGTCCTAGACGGTCAAGGAGATCTTTTTTTAGATTTTCTCCTTCCCGCTCGCGCATCTTCCGGCTGTTTTCAAGGGCCCCAGTCATTGCCGGCTCAAGTTCTCTCCAGATTTGCTCCATCTCCTCCCCGCGGTCAACCGCGACAATTACATCCTTGAAAGTCGCGATAAGTTCAAGATCATGGTCAGTATCAGCTGGCAGCTTAAGATCATGGCGCAGGGTGTTAAGACAATCCGCGTATTGTCGGGCCAGGCTTAGATCGGCCTGCAGTTTCAGAGCCGCAGCCCGGCCGCCGTTCAACCCTATTGAAACATCAACATGACCCCGGCTGTAAAATTGACTGATTTCCTTTTTGAGCAATTCCTCAAGACCGGCAAACTGACGAGGAATTTTAACCCTGATATCAAGAAAACGATGATTAACCGAGCGCAGCTCCACAAGCCAGTTGCGACCGGCAGCATCCTCATTTTCACCCCGGCCGAAACCTGTCATACTTAAAGGATATTTCATGATATTACCTTCAGCAGTTCTTCTTTAGACGCGGTTGCGGTACCGACCTTGCCCACGACTATGCCTGCGGCAAAATTAGCCAGGGCCGCGGCCTCCACATAAGTCAACCCCCCGGCTAGCCCCAGGGACAGGCTGGCAATAACCGTATCACCCGCCCCGGTTACATCATAGACCTCCTTGGCCACAGTGGGAATAGTATAAAGATCCTTGCCCCGTTCCTGCAAGGCCATCCCTTTTTCTCCCCTGGTGATCAACACCGCCTCACATCGCAGCATTTCCTGGAGTCTTGCGGCTGCCTGGCTCAGTGAATCATCATCATGAATTTTACAGCTGCTCATAAGTTCAGCTTCATGATTATTGGGAGTGATAATCGCCGCTTCTGTAAAATATTCCGGATGTCCGGGCTTGGGGTCAACAATCATGGGAATCTTTTTGGGGGATGATGCCAGTTTAGTACGCAGAAAATCCATCAGTCCACTGTTTATTACGCCCTTGGCGTAATCGGAAATGATTACCACGTCAAAGTTGTCAATTTCAAAATTAATAAAATTATTAAGTCGCTCCAGCGTTTCCCGGCCAAGGGGAGTGGCTTTTTCCCGGTCAAAACGGACAACCTGCTGCCCCTGGGCGATAATCCTGGTTTTCTGGGTGGTGGGCCGGTCGGTTGTCTGTATTACTCCGGTCAATGGTGAATCAAGCTCAGTCAGCAACTGGCGCAGATGCTCTCCCATATAGTCCTGTCCGATAACCCCGCAGATAGCTGCCCTGGCCCCCAGGCTGTAGAGATTATGCAGGACATTGGCAGAACCGCCAAGCAGCAGATTTTCGCCGGTAACATTTACTACCGGCACCGGCGCTTCCGGCGAAATACGGCTTACCGACCCCCAGATAAAATGATCTACTATTATGTCACCGATGACCAGGACGTTAATATCCTGAAAACGGCTGACAGCGGAACGAATTTTTTCAATATTCATAGGTATTACATTTATTGTTTTGTGAGCGCCTCAGTTGCGCTGATCTGCTATAATCCGGCCAACTTTACGGGAGGCGATAACAACTTTTTTTACTAATTCTGTGATTTCAGTTGAACGGGGCTGCTTTTCTACTGGAATGGTAATCGTAACCCCTTCTGGGTTTCCAGGCTGCCAGCGCCTGAGGAACCGCTGGTTCGGCGCTCCGGCAAAGACGATAACCGACGGGAGGCCAAGGCTGGTTGCCAGATGCTGGCAGCAGGAGTCATATCCTAAAAAAACATTACTTTGCCTGATAACCGCGATAAGACTGCTGACTCCACCGCTGAAATTTATAACTCCATGAGAAAAATTAATTTTTTTGGTATCCAGTTCATTCTCGTTGACAGCGGCAGTGTTCATGCCTCTATTTTTAGCTGATTCCGTCAGTTTTTCAATCCTCATTTTTTCTTCCAGGGTACTGCCGCTATCAAGAAACAGAATAGTATCCGGCTGTTCCAGCAAGGCGAAAACCAGCTCTTCCTCAAAAGGGTCAACAACTCTTTTTCTGCTGTCCCCGCCAACGCCCAAATTAGCCGAGGTAATAAAGGATGACTGGTGAAACTGCTTGAAAAAAACACGGGCCGCTTCTTCATGGGTGGGACAATTGGCAACCATGGGCAGCGCTGACTTATGTTCATGTAAAATTATATCCAGCCATTTATTGGCAAGCCGGCTGAGAGAGAGATTATTGTCTGCTGCCGGCTGATCCTGGCGGGAATTAAAATAACAGGTATTCCGCTCCGGCAGCAGGGGCAGCAGGCCAAGCTGTGAAAGGCGGCTGTCCGGATCAAAAAGAAAAAATTCATCTTGAGCAAGGCCACGGCACTGCTGTTGAATCAGGAAATAGAGATCAGGCCAGAACTCCAGCCGTTCAGATAATGTTCCCTGTCTGGTATAATTAAATAAAAGACATGACACCTGGTTCAAATTATAAAAAATTTCGTTGAGATGTCGAGGGCCGATGATAACCAGAGCGGCGTTTACAAAATATTGATGTAGACGTTGAACCATAACTGAAGTGATTTCCACATCAGCCCCAACCGTTACCCTGGAAAGAATAAAAATTTTCTTTACTTTTTCCGTTTCCAGAGCTGCCGGCAACGACTGGTACTCCACCCGCTGATACCGGTCAAGTAGATCTTTGGAATCTTTATAATTCAGGCGATTTAACAGCTCATTGATCCGTCGTCCCTCAGGCAGACTCCGCACCATGGCCAGCAGCCTGAGCAGAACCATGTTGCAAAGCCTGACCCCGGATGAAGAGAAATCATCGCATAATCTTTCAATAATTATAGAATAAAGCGCTTTTGTTCCTGAAGCAGCATCAGTGGGAACAGGCGACAGGGCAAGATGAGCAAGCTGGTCAATTATGGCAAGATCGGCTTCCTCTCCCCGGCATTGGCTGTCCATGAAAGATTTCGCCAGCTCCAGCGCCGTATCTGCGGATAATTTTTTATCAATAATCTTGTCTGGCAAAACAGCTTATTCCCTATTGGTCTGGTTTTGTCTGGGAGGCTGTCCGAGAATAGAAGCCGTAGCGGAATAACAGGCCAATTTATCAGATGTTGCAATAGATTCGCTATTCTCGGACAGCCTCCCAGGCCTCACTGAAAAATAAATTCGCAGGTAAGCACGTAAGCGCTCCATGAACACCACCCTGCGCGCGCTTCAACCCTGTGACAGTAAGGTAAGCGCTCCATGAACACCACCCTGCACCCGTTTAAACGCCGCGATATACCTGATGTATTATCGCGAGCGTTGAAACGGGCACATGGCGGC
>JANTFJ010000093.1 GCA_024763495.1 Desulfobulbaceae bacterium
TTTAGCAGACCTACGGTTGGGTGCCACCACCACATATGGAGAAGTTACCAAAAATCAAAACAAAAAATTGTTTAGACAATGGTCGTAAGCGCCTAACCCACAAAAGTGGAAGTGGACTTAGAATCTTTAGTCCGTTAGAATTAATTTTCGTGTTTTTTACACCCCTCAAGAGGGTACTGAAAAGAGTGGCAAAAAGCAGACTCAAATGGGCAAAGAGGTAAGCACCCTTAAAAACAGGGCATAAACTCCGACTCCGTGAGATGCTGGTGAACACTTACTATGTTTTAATCAACAGGAGAAGAAAGATGAAAATTACCATTACCTACTGTGGCAAGTGAAATTATTTACCGAGAGCTTCCAGTCTGGGAGAAAAACTAACGGAAAAGTTTTCAGCCGAGGTTGAACTTATTAAAAGTTCAGGCGGAGTTTATGAAATTGAGGTTGATGGGAAAAAAATATTTTCCAAAGCCGAAACCCGTCGTTTTCCAAAAGATGAGGAAATATTTGCGGCCCTTACCTGACACCTCATCTCTGCGAATTTATTTCTGAATGAGCCTTAAGGTTGATTCTCTTTATCTGCTATAAAATATAAACTATGCCACCATTGCTGAATTGCCGGAATTTGCACAAAACTTTTGGTGCCCAGACTCTTTTTTCAGATATCTCTCTAGGGTTTAGCGCACAGGAACGAGTCGGGCTGATCGGCCCTAACGGCTCCGGCAAATCAACATTGCTGAAAATTCTGGCTGGGCTTGAGGATGCTGATAGCGGTGAAA
Organism: Desulfobulbaceae bacterium; assembly: GCA_024763495.1. Classification (GTDB taxonomy): domain Bacteria; phylum Desulfobacterota; class Desulfobulbia; order Desulfobulbales; family SURF-16; genus JANTFJ01. The sequence goes on from JANTFJ010000093.1 coordinate 777, forward strand.
TTTTTAAGCAGAAACAGCTTGAAATTGTGTACCTGGAGCAGGAAGATAACTTTGCCCGCGACAAGAATATTGAAGAAATTATTCTTCTTAGCCTGGAGAACAGGAAACTTGAGCTCAATCCTTTAAACCAGGCCCGCAAAGTTCTAAGCCAGTCAGGTTTTACCGACCTGTCCCAGCCTGTTGTCGAACTTTCCGGAGGCTGGTTAAAGAAACTGGCTATTGCCCGAGCCCTGGCCCAGGAACCGGATCTGTTGTTTCTTGATGAGCCGACTAATCATCTCGATATTTACGGTATTATCTGGCTGGAGAATATCCTTCGCGCCGCGCCTTTTGCCTTTGTCGTGGTCAGTCATGACCGAACTTTTCTGGATAACACTACTAACCGGATTGTAGAGTTGAACTGTTGTTATCCTCAGGGTTTTTTGAGCGTTAATGATAATTACAGTCGTTTTATTGAACGTAGAGAACTCTTTCTGCAACAGCAGGTAAATTTTGAATCAAGCCTGGCTAATAAAGTTCGGCGGGAAGTGGAATGGCTGCGGCGCGGCCCCAAGGCCCGGGCTGCCAAGGCGCGTTATCGGACTGACAAAGCCTGGCAGCTCCAGGATGATTTAGCCCTGGTCAAGAAACGGAATCGGGCCCGGAAGCAACTGTCGATAGATTTTGTCAATACCAGTCGTAAAACTAAAAAGCTGCTTACTTTAAATAAGGTAAGCAAAAATATGGGCGGTAAAGAGCTGTTTACTGATTTATCTCTTGGGCTGGGGCCAGGTTCCAGCCTGGGGCTGGCAGGTGGTAACGGCTGCGGCAAATCAACCTTGATGCACATTCTCAGTGGTGATCTTACCCCGGATAAAGGTTCAATAAAACAGGTTGAAGGCCTGAAGGTAGTCTTGTTTGATCAGAAAAGGCAGCAGCTTGAGCAGAACCAGACCTTACGTCAGGCCCTGGCCCCTGATGGTGACGGAATTAATTTCCAGGGCCGCACCCTGCATGTGGTGAGCTGGGCCAAACGTTTCCTTTTTGAGCCTGATCAACTGGATATGCCGGTATCCCATCTTTCCGGCGGTGAGCAGGCTCGTATCATGATTGCTAACCTCATGTGTCGGCCCGCCGATATTTTATTGCTTGATGAACCAACCAATGATCTTGATATCAGCGCTATTGAGGTACTTGAGGACAGTTTGCTCGATTTTCCCGGTGCCATTGTCCTGGTCAGTCATGATCGAACTTTTCTTGATAATATTACCACCGAAATTATCGGTTTTTCAGGCCAGGGCAAAGTTGAACATTACGCTGATCAAAATCAATGGTTGAAGGCGATGGCGCCGGAGCCCCGATCCCGGAAAAAAAATAAAAAAATCAAAGTTAAAGCCTCCAGCCCCCGGAAGTTGACTTTCAAGGAAAAATCTGAACTGGAAAAAATGGAAGAAAACATTCTTCAGGTTGAAGAAGAACTTGATGAATGCCGAAAGCAATTAGGGGCACTGGAAGTAATGAATGATCAGGAGGCGTTGGCCGGATGGTGTGCTAAGCTTCAGCAGTGTCAGGAAAAATCCGACAGACTTTATGAACGTTGGGATGAGCTGGAAGCCAAACAGCAGAGGTTTGCGAATGGTTGATTTGTAATTGCTCCATGAACACCACCCCGCATGCGCTTTAACCCCGCGCTATACCGATGTATTATCGCCGGGCGTGAAGCACGCGCGTGGCAGCGTCCCTGGATCCCTTACAGCTCGTCGCTTACCTGCAGTGCCGTAGATTTTCATGATCAGACTGGCACCCATTCGGGCATAAACTCCGCATACTGGTGCTATGTAAGACAGGCTGATCGCGGAGGTAAGCACCCTTAAAAACAGGGCATAAACTCCGACTCCGAATATGCGGTGCCCTGTGAGCAGTTACCTTTATTGAGCGCTATCTCCTTTCATGTTAATTTTCAATATGCTGTCTTTTCGCCAGTTACGATCATCTTTTTTTGGAAAATCAATCAGATAATGTAATCCCCGTGATTCGTGACGTCCCAGGGCGCATTGGACAATAAGTTGGGCAAGCAGAGTAATGTTACGAAGTTCAATAAGATCAGGAGTAAGAAGAAAATCATGAAAATGGAGCTTGACGTCGCGGCCAATCAGCTCAAGCCGTTCCCGTACCATGGTCAGCCGTTTAATGCTGCGGACAATGCCGACATAGTTCCACATTAATCTCCTGATTTGATCCCAGTTATGACTGATTAATACGCACTCTTCAATTTTTTGCGCTTTACCGGTTGACCAGGGGGGAACCTCAGGCCAGCCGGAGTTTCGCAGTTTAGGCCAGTCCTGCCGGCATTGCAGAAAAGCCTGGCGGGCAAAGACCACGGCTTCAAGCAGGGAGTTGCTGGCCAGCCGATTGGCACCATGCAGCCCGGTGCAGGCTGTTTCGCCAAAGGAAAAAAGGTTATTGATGCTGGTGCGGCCCATTAAATCGGTCAATACCCCTCCGCACATGTAGTGAGCAGCCGGCACAACAGGAATAGGTTCACGGGTCATGTCAATGCCATATGAAAGGCAGGTCTGGTAAATATTGGGAAATCTTTTTTTGATAAAGTCGGCCGGCTGGTGACTGATATCCAGATAAACACATTCATTGCCGCTGTTTTTCATTTCACTGTCAATGGCCCGGGCAACAGTGTCCCTGGTAGCAAGATCTCCTCGTTTATCATATTTATCCATAAAAGCCCGGCCTTTTCGGTCAATTAAACGGGCTCCTTCCCCTCGTACTGCTTCAGAAATAAGAAAATTTTTGGCCTTGGGATGATAAAGACAGGTAGGATGAAACTGGACAAATTCCAGGTTAGCCACCCTGGCTCCGGCCCGGTATGCCATGGCAATTCCGTCGCCGGTAGCAATGTCGGGATTAGTGGTATAGAGATAAACTTTACCTACACCGCCAGTGCATAGAATGGTAACCCTGGCCTGATAGGGAGAAATAGAATTATCCTGGCGGTCAAGAACATAGGCTCCCAGGCAGCAATCATCATCTGCCCGGGAAAGTCCGGCTCTGGAGGCGATCAGCAGATCAACAGCCAGATGATTCTCCAGCACGGTTATCCGGGGATTATTCGCGACCTGCTGCAGAAGGCCATGTTCAATCTCTCTGCCGGTAAGATCCTGGGCGTGAGCCACCCGGCGGGCCGAGTGCCCCCCTTCCTTGCCCAGATCAAGTCGGGAGTAATCATTATCGGCATAGGTAAAGGAAATCCCCTGACGGATAAGTTCGGCAATTCGTTCCGGGCCGTTTTTTACCACCATCCGCACTACCTCTTCATTGCAGAGTCCATCACCAGATCGCAGGGTGTCTTGAATATGGAGGTCAAAAGAATCTTCAGGCGAAAGCACGGCGGCAATGCCGCCCTGGGCCAAATTGGTGGCGCAGTCTACCTTGGCTTTTTTTGTAATGATGGTTACCGTTCCCAGCTCTGCAGCGTTAAGGGCGAAGGATAAACCGGAAATACCGCTGCCGATGACCAGGAAATCTGTTTTATAGCTCATATTGTTTGACCAATGGGGCAAAAGCTCATTACCTGGATCGCCCAGGAGGCTGTCCGAGAATGCCCTTTCTGCGGAGTCTCGTGCCTCGCTTACCTGCCCAACTCTGTGTTATTTTAAAAAATGCCTATTCTCGGACAACCTCCTGGTATACTGCGCCAGTCTGATCGCGAAAATGTAAGCGCTCCATGAACACCACCCTGCACCCGTTTAAACGCCGCGATATACCTGATGTATTATCGCGAGCGTTTAAACGGGCACATGGCGGCATCCCTGAAACGCTTACAGGCCGTACCTTCCCAAAAGTCAAGGTGTGGTTTATTGATCGCTATCGCGAAAATCTTCGGCACCCTGTAAACAGTTACAAATCAGTCCCTTAGAAATTATTTTCGTGTTATTTACACCCCTCAAGGGGGTACTGAAAAGAGTGGCAAGAAAGTAAATATTCGGGTTGGGTAAAAGCTACCCTTCTCTAACTCTTTAAATGTTCGGATAGTGCCCCAGTTTTGTTCGTTTCGGCGTGTTCACTATAGTATACTATGTGAATCATGCCTAAACGGACGAAGGTGGGGTGCTAGCCGAACATTTACGCAGCTACAATTACAGTGGCTGGTGAATCAGGCCGCTTACCGGGTGAGTAGTTACGTTATGATAAAATTTGTTTTCCTGTTCAATCTAAGGTATGTTCCGGAACTGAACCTGAACCTGAACCCGAATCCGAACCCGAACCCGGAATCCGATACAACCTGTTACTGTTATGGCAAAATTAAAACTGGTAATTTTCGATTGCGATGGAGTGATGTTTGACTCCAAAGAGGCCAACCGGCAGTATTATAATCATATCCTGGCTGAATTCAGTCATCCGCCCATGAGCGAGGAAGAACTGGATTATGTCCATATCCACAATGTCATGGAGTCGGTGCGCCATATTCTCCGGCATTATCCCGAAGATATTGCCAGGGCTGAAGAATACCGGGCTGATCTCGATTATCAGCCCTATCTCCAACATATGCGGATTGAACCTGACCTGATTGAGTTCCTGGAATTTTTGAAACCAGACTATGAAAGAGCTATCAGCACCAGCAGGACAACGACCATGGGAACTATTCTGGATATTTTCGGCCTGACCCCATATTTCGGCATGGTAATAACCGCCTTTGACGTGGCAAACCCCAAACCCCATCCCGAGGCCCTGTTGACAATTCTTGAGCATTACCGGATAAGCCCGGCGGAGGCTATCTATATCGGCGACTCAATAATCGATCGAGAACACAGTGCCGGGGCCGGGATGAGGCTGATTGCTTTTAAAAATCCAAAACTCGCGGCTGAATATCATGTCTCAAGTTTTATGGAAATTACCCGGCTGCCCATATTTCAACAGGAATAACCCTGATTTTGCCTTTCACTGAACCGGCATGGCTGGATTAAATTTTTTCCAGCCATCCTGTACATGAGCCTGTTGATTTAATGTATTTTAGTCCGATCTCTGCGTTATACGAAAAATTTTATCTAGTTATACGTAAACCGGGCTGATGGCGGAAATATGCGGTGCCTTGTGAGCAGTTACTTATTTTTTATTAGAGCCTCTCAGGATAAGCCCCCTAAGGGACTAAAAAATTAATGATGATGGTGATGATGTCCATGTCCATCATCAATTTTTCCGCCCAGGGAAGCTATCCCCACTTCAAGGGCTTTATCAGCCTCGCTCAGGGCTGAAAGCGCTTTTTCAATGCAGGTTGCCACATCTTCCTTGCCCTCATTTCGGGCGGTTTCAGCCCATTTTTTAAATTCATGCTGGTGGCTGTGGCTATGTTCAATCCAGTGAGGCAGGAGAATTCTTAATTTTTCCAGTGCTGTTTTTTCTTTCATTTGAAATTTTATTCCTCAAGTTTTTTAGCCAGAATAACGGTTCCAGCCAGAAAATCTATTTTTTTTACCAAGGCCCCGGTAACTGTTTTCGGCTCTTCAAACAAGGTGGTTATCAGGGCTCTTTCTCTGTTTACCTCAAGCAGGGTAGCGTTTTCCAGAATTAACTCCTGATCGCCGTTTTTTTCTAAATAAACACTCATCTGGCACATCTATTCACCTTAAAAGTTGATTTGTAACTACTCACTGTAATTTTAACTGTTCAGCTGCACTTCAGCCATTTTCAGGCGGCGGCAACACGCAATTGTTATTGACAATTCGAAATACGGTCATTAGGCTGAAAATTAACATGATTGAAAATATTTTTTGCCGTCTTTTCTGTCAGCCGTTTCCGTGTACCTGATCACCAGGAGGCTGTCCGAGAATAGCGAACCTACTGCAAAATCGGATAAATTGGCCCATTTTTCCGCGTTGGGGGAAAATGGCATTCTCGGACAGCCTCCTAGGGATTGCGGGTATGCGTCCGGTTGTTCAGTAACCGTTCACCGGGGGCTACTTGTTTACTTATAACTCCAGTCTGTAATTGTTTACCAGCACCTCACGGAGTCTACGCTGACCCGAATGTTTACGTTCATTGTTAAGGAATATCGTAACTATTCAGCAAAGGGCAAAAAGTTACCCAAACTTATGTGCTGTAACTGTTCACGGGTAAGCGAACGAAGTAAGACTCGGTGTGCTTTAGCTGTGCTTGATCCGGCTGGCACCCATTCGGGCATAAACTTCGACTCCGGATGAAGTGCAGCTGAACAGTTACAATTACGGGGCGGAGCGAAATTAAGGCACTTACCCTGTGAGCAGTTACCTCCGAATTTTTTAATGGTTACCAAAGAGAGATGAATAAAACAATACCTGCCATAAAATTATTTTTGATAATTTTACTATTTTTGTTTTCTCATTTTGCTCCTTTGTCGGCAGTTGCCCTTGAGCCGGGAGAAAATAACGAGCAGACAACCGACTTTCTGCTCAAGATACTTGGCGGCACTGAGTCAAAAAGCGGGGACTGGCCATGGATTGCCGCTCTGCTTCAGGCTGATAATACCGATATATATCAAGCTCAATTCTGTAGCGGTGTACTTATCGACGATGCCTGGGTTTTAACCGCGGCTCATTGTGTTTATGGAAAGCAGTCCTCTGAATTAGACGTTGCGGTCGGCGCCTTTGATTTGAAAAATTTTTCCGGCAGCCGGATTTCGGTTAAACACATAAATATTCATCCATTATATGATCATGTTTCACATATAAACGATATAGCCCTGCTTGAACTTAATCAATCATCCAGTCAACCTAAAGTTACCCTCTTTTCCGGAAAATCACAAGAGAACCTCTCGCCGTATCTGTTGGGGAAAATGCTCACAGCCATTGGTTGGGGTATGGCTGACAGTGGCACAAACTGGTATTATCCCAGTAAACTGCGACAAGTAAATTTACCGGTAGTGTCAAACACTTACTGTAACGCCAGCTATCCTTACACGCTTCTTTCTTCACAGCTTTGCGCCGGCTATTTTTCGGGTAAAGATGTTTGTAATGGAGACAGCGGCGGCCCGATTATTACTGAAATTGACGGCAAACAGGTTCATGTCGGCCTGGTTTCATACGGGATGCCCTGCGCTGATTACCAAGGGTGGTACGGGGTCTACACCAGGACTTCTGAATTTGTCGATTTTATAAAATGTTATACTTCAAATGCGAATTTTACCAGTTCGGAAAATTCCAGGGTACCCAATGGCAATATTGTCTTATCCTCACTGAATATAGAGGACACGGGCCCTCTCCAGGCCGGAGAACCAGTAACAGTTACCGCGGAAGCCCGGGCTCTGAACGGCAGTACGGTTTATTATAAATTTTATTATTGCGCTGATTACGGCACTGACGAGTATGAAAACAGTCCATGGGTTGAAGTTCAGGATTATTCCACCACCAACAGTGCTGATTACACTTTCCCCGATGCCGGCAATTATATTATTGTGGTCAGGGCAGTGACAGATCCGGCCCATGAACCGACAGCCTTACCTGTCATCGGCCAGGCAGTCGTGGTTGGCGATGATAATCAGGTCAGCCTGACAGGAATGACAACTGACGCCGCAGATGACACACAGGCCAACGATACTGTGAATGTCACGGCAACAGCATCCTGTCCGGTTGACCAGACTCTTTATTATGAGTTTTATTACTGTGCCAATTACGGTACTGATGCCTATGAAACTACTGCCTGGACTCTGGTTCAGCCATATTCCACCAGTAATACCTGTCAATATACTTTTCCCGAAGATGGTGATTATATAATAGTAGTTCGAGCCGTGACTGATCCCGCCAATGAACCGTCGGCCCTGCCGATTGTCGGCAACGCTGTTGCCATTGGCAATAACAGCTGCCAATGATAAATTTAACAGCTCACCGGGCACCGCATATTTTAGTGTCCAGCCCGGCTTACGTATGACAGGTGCAATACAAAAAAGTGAGAAGTTAATTAATCGCATAAAAACAATAAAGCTCCTGTAGGAGCCCAGCCCCCTGGGCGATTTATGCTATGAGCTTTGTTCCATGTTGTATCGCCCAGAGGGCTGGGTGCCCGGAGGAAATGCCCTTGGGGTG
>JANTFJ010000094.1 GCA_024763495.1 Desulfobulbaceae bacterium
ATCGCGAGCGTTGAAACGGGCACATGGCGGCATCCCTGAAACGCTTACAGGCCGTGCCTTCTCAAAAGTCAAGGTGTGGTTTATTGATCGCTATCCGTTGAATCGTCGTAACTGTTAAAATTTTTGTAAGATTTCATCCATTGCAGCCTGCAGTTCTTCAGCAGTAAATGGTTTGTGCAGTATCTGGTTAACCCCAATTTTAATGGCTTCATCATGGTCGGCGTTTTCGCCCTGGGTGGTCACCATGATGATGGGCAAGTCTTCTTTGGAATATAGAGCGCGAATGTTTTCCGCCAATTCAAGACCGGTAATATCAGGCATGTTGAGATCAGTAAAAATTAAATCAGGTTTTTCTTTTTTCAGCTGTTCAAGCGCGGAAGCGGGGAATTCAAAGAGGCGGGAATCAACCCCGATTTCAAAGAGAATATTTTTGTAAATAGACAGAATCATCCGTGAGTCGTCCACTGCGTATGCTAAAGGTTTTTCAGTCTTTTTTTCTTTTTCCGGGATAACACTTCGGGCCAGATCGTTATAACCATTCTCCCTGAACAGTCCGGCAAACCGGCATCTGAGATCAGGGTGTGCCCTGTTGACCAGAAAATCAACCGCCAGTTTTTGAAACTCATCAATTTCAGCAATTCGCATTATTACCTTGTATGCCTCGGCATTCAGAAAGGCGGCAACTACCTGTTCAGCCTCCTGCCCGCCCTGCTGCACCATATTTTGTACTCCGGCAATTAGGATATCAGTACAGTTTCGTTCAATTGCCTTGGCCGTGGCAATCCGAACATGATCTTCTCTATCGGTTAAGCCGTCTGCCAGTAGATAAGAGCCGGACTTGAGCGGCAGCATGCCCAGGGCTTCATAGGCGGCAAAGCGGACATTGGCGTCCTGCGGTTCATCGTGAATAAGCTGACGGATAGCCCGAACCGCACTGTCATCACCGATAAATGCAAGCACGTTCAGGGTGAGAATTAATAAGTCATTATCTGATGAAGTAAGGTTTTCGGTAAGGGTGGGAATTGCCTTGGCCCCGATTCTTATTAAATTACTTCTGGCCCGGTTTCGAATATGGGCATGGGAAGAATTAAGGGCGAGTGAAAGTTCATTAAGGGCAGGCTGATTCTGGAGCCTGGCAAAACCATCAATAATCAACAAGTCAAGATCGCTGTCAGTCCCCATCCTCTCAACCAGTGATTTAACTGAATATTCAGTTTCAATATTTGACAGAGCCTTGATTGCCGCTACCACCAGTTCCCGGCTGCCGGAGTAAAGATACTCACTGATAGTGTTTATTGTCTCATGGCTGCCTATGGCTCCCAACGCACCGAGTACAGCAGCCAAAAGTTCCTTTTCCTGGGAGCTGTCAAGTATTTTGAGCAAAGAAGGAACTGCCTGGCCATACTCCATTTCACCGATTATCTCTATCAGTATACGTTTATTACGATATGACTGATTATCAAGAAGTCTAAGAAGATGATCCGGGTTTTCCAGGCTGTTTTTTAACAGCATTGAACGGATAACCAGGGGAGGAACAGCAAAAGTCCGGGGGGAGACTGCCAGATGGGCCAGGAGAGAGATTGCCGTATCTGTATCAGAGCGGGCCAGTTCACCCAGTACCTGATTCTGAGCCTTAGCGTCCAGGAGGCCAAAACTTGCCATTAACAGCTGGCCCTTAATCATGTCATCCTGTTTAAGGATATGACGCAACTCAACAAGAAAATCATTCGGATCGACACTTGCCATTGTTTTTCCAGATAAAGTGTAATTACTCAGATACAGAAATGTTAATTATCTTTTATCGTATATTTGCTGATAAAATAATCAAGCTGTTTTTTCTGTTCCTTGGATAATTTGCCGAATTTAAGGCATAGCCGTTTCATGATAACCGTACTGAACGAGTATTCGTTCGGCAGTTCGAAATCAGCCACTGTTTCAAAAGGCAGTTGATCTAAATAAAATCCGTCATCGGATATTAAGATATCCAGTTTTGTTGGTTGTTCTTTGGGCGGGGAACTATTGTTGTCCATGTAAGCAAAGGCAAGACCGTCTTCACTTATGTCAATAATTGATCCTAAAATTGAAGGGTTAGGGTTAAAAAATGCCAGCGCGCCATCTCTTACTTTAAATCGTTGTTTTTGTCTCATGTTATTTTTGGGAAATTTTTTATTTATCGGTTTATTTATCATTATGAATTGCTCTCTTTAATTATAAACATTCCATGAACATCGCCCTGTACCCGCTTCAACCCTGCGATATACCAATGTGTTATCGCCGGGTATGGAGCACGTACATGGCTGCGACCCTGAATCCCTGCAGTTATGGGGGCCGCTTCCTGAGTGTACCTTATTGAGCGCTATTCTCCAAATTGTATGGTACTTAACAATTATAGCCCGGATCCAGGGTAAGTAACTCGTCACAGACAGATTCTTCTGCTAACCCACTAAAGTAAAAATAACCTAAACATCCTGCATCTCATCATCAGGCCGCCTTGAACCGATCCTGATGTAGCAAAATCCTCAAAAGAGCCCAGTTATTCCTGCGGTTTTGTGACATCAGGATCGGCCCAATTCTACCTGAATCTAAGGGCTCACTCAAAAATAACTTCGCATTCTAAGGCGCAATCTGAACATTTAGAAAAGCGATCTGCAATTATGCAATCCTGGAACGTAGCTTAAGCTACGCCTGTGGTTGCATGCAATTAGATCACTTCTCTAAATGTCCATATTACACCTTATCTTTACTAATTTATTTTTGAGTGAGCCCTAGCACTGGAGAACGCTTACAGGCTGAAGTTATAAGTAAACAAGCAGCCCCCCGGTGAATGGTTACACTTATTTTTACTTAAGACCTTAGAATTTTTAGTCCCTTAGAATTAGTTTTCGTATTTTTTACACCCCTCAAAGGGGGTACTGAAAAGAGAGGCAATAAATTGAAAACTTTCTTTGAAGTAAAGCACTAATGTTTTGCAAAGTTTTCACTCCCTGTTACATTAAGATAAGCAATCAGCGTGCCAATTCAGTTGAAAAAAGTTTTTAATAAAAATTCTTAAATGTCAAAGTGTTACAAGATTATAACTGCAGCAGGTTGATTCCTGTTGTTGTTTCTTTTCTGTTTTGCGGAATTTTTTTACGTAAAACAGGAAAAACTAAGCCTTGTAATTTCTCAGTGAGGACAATAATTCTCTCTTAGGGCTCATTTAAAAATAAATTAGTATCCTGGCCATGCCCTTTTTACCCCTTTCTTTTCAGTATCCCCCTGAGGAGTATAAATAACCCGAAAATTGATCCTGCGGGCTCACTTCCGGAAAAAGTCTTGCTATATTGTGAAGATCGAGTATAAAGATAAATTCGTTGAGAGTATTAACCGATTTTTCATTGGAAAAGTGTAATGTCAACCGCTCAATTCTCGTGTTTCAGGATTGAGCGGTTTTTATATGTTATTCCGGTTGCTATTCTCATTTATTAAAGGCTCCTCAGCGGAGCCGCATTTTTAAGGAGTAGTTGGAAGTGAACAAAGGTACAGTAAAATGGTTTAACGAGTCAAAAGGTTTTGGTTTTATTGAGCAGGAAAATGGCGCAGATATTTTTGTCCATTATTCTGCAATTCAGTCTGATGGGTATAAATCACTTGATGAAGGCGCATCTGTCAGTTTTGAAGTAGTTGATGGTCCTAAAGGCCCTGCTGCCGCTAATGTGGTTCAGCTCTAAATAATTTTGTAAGATAGCAGCTCAAATGCCCTGCAATGTGCAGGGCATTTTTTTTGATTATTTTCCTCTCTTTGTTCCTCAATTTTCCTCATTTAAGGAATCAGTCAGAAATAAATTTTTAGAAATTAAGTGGGTCAGGTATGAATTCCTGTCACTTTTTCAGTTTTCGTTTATCGGACAGGCCCTGGATGCGTAAGGTCATCTATGGACGATAATTTGTTTTTGAGCGAGTTCTAAGGCAAAAAACAAACATTATGAATAGATTTAAAAATTTAGGTGTCAGCAGTGAAATTCTTAAAGGATTATCTTCCCTGGGATTTCAAGAGCCAACCCCGGTTCAGGATCAGGTCATTCCCCTGATGTTGTCACAACAGGCGGATATGGTGGGACTGGCCCAGACCGGTACCGGGAAAACTGCCGCATTCGGTCTGCCCCTTATTCAATTAACCAACAAAAAACAGAAACAGACTCAAGGTCTGGTTCTCTGTCCGACCAGGGAACTTTGTGTCCAGGTGGCTCGAGATCTGGCAGATTTTTCTCGTTATGTTAAGGATATAAAAACATTAGCAATTTATGGCGGGGCGAGTATTGAGCTCCAGATAAAGGCCCTGGGGAAAGGTGTCCAGATTATTGTTGCCACGCCAGGCCGGTTAAATGACCTTATTAATCGCCGCAAGGTAGATTTGTCTGCAATACGTTATGTGGTTTTTGATGAGGCTGACGAAATGTTGCAGATGGGTTTTCAGGATGAGTTAAATGCTATCCTGAAGAAAACGCCTGTGCAAAAAAATACGTTGTTGTTTTCGGCTACCATGTCCAGGGAAATTGCCGCCATTGCCGCCAGGTATATGACTGATCCCGTCGAAATTACGATAGGTAAGCGTAACGCCGGAGCTGAAAATGTCCGCCATGAGTATTACATGGTTCATGCTAAAAATCGTTATCTTGCCTTGAAGAGAATTGTCGATAACAGTCCTGATATCTATTCAATTATTTTTTGCCGTACCAGACGTGAGACCCATGAAGTTGCCAACAAATTAATTCAGGATGGCTATAATGCTGATGCCTTACATGGAGATTTATCCCAGGCCCAGCGTGACCAGGTAATGAAAAAGTTTCGTTGTAAGAATTTGCAGCTGCTGGTGGCAACTGATGTCGCGGCTCGCGGTTTGGATGTAAATGATCTTTCTCATGTAATTAATTATAATCTTCCGGATGATCCTTCCGGATATACCCATAGAAGCGGGCGAACGGGCCGGGCCGGGCACACTGGAATATCAGTTGCTATCATTAATATGAAGGAACATTTTAAAATCAGGCAGATTGAGAAAAAAATCAACAAGAAATTTAAGCAATGCCGTATCCCGTCAGGCCTTGAGATTTGTAAAAAGCAGCTGGTAAGTCTGGTTGATGTCGTTACCGGCGTCGAGGTGGATCACGAGCAGATTAACCCGCTCTATATGGAAATTTCGGAAAAATTTGCCCACCTTGATCGGGAAGAACTTATTAAGAAATTTGTTTCCCTGGAGTTTAATCGATTCCTGGAATATTATAAAAATGCCCCGGATTTAAATGTCAGCGAGACAAAGAAAAAAAGTCATGATCGGAAAGAGCGGCGGCGAGGTTCAGCCGCAGTTAAGTTTAACAGTAAGCAGAAGTTTACTCGATTTTTTCTTAATGTCGGCCGCCGACAGGGAATTCTGCCCCAGGGGTTGATCGGCAAGATTAATGGTATTCCCGGCGTCGGCCGGATTAAAGTCGGAAAAATTGATATAAAACGAAACTCAGCCCTGCTTGAAGCTGACAGCCGATTCGCTCCTCAGATACTTGATGCTTTTCAGCAGGCAACAATCAACGGGAAGATTGTATCCATTGAGGTTGCCGGGAAAGATTACGGCGGTAATCGGTCTGGTTTCCCTAAAACGCGCCGACATAAAGGACGTAAGCAAATGGCCCGGTAAATTGAAAATCAACATTATCTTACTGGGAGCCCGGCTCTATGGGCGATCTATGCGGTGAGTTTGGCTTCATGGTTTAATCGTCCAGTGGGCTGGACTTCTACATGATACAGAGTCCTAAGCCTGATTCCATTGTTCTTTTAGCAGAAATTTTACCGTCAAGCACTTACCATAGGGCTCACTCAAAAATAAATCAGTAGAGATAATGTCCACATTCTGCCTTAGAATGCGAAGTTATTTTTGAGTGAGCCCCATAGTTTGAATTTTTAATTTTTTTCGAAGCCGGCGCTTATTTTCAGTTTATCTGAGCTGGGTTTGACTTCTAGAGTCGGCAAGAGTATAATCGCGCCAAAATTAACCTGGATATTTAAACTCTTAAATCATCAGGAGTGACTGAATGAATAAGTCCCTGAAATGGAAGATCCTCCTTCTTTTAAGTGTAATCGCCTTTTCCGGCGTAACTCTACTTTCAACATTCTATAAAAACACCCCGGAATGGTGGCATAAGGTGGCCCCTACCGGCCTCCATCTCGGCCTTGATCTTCAGGGCGGCATGCATCTTGTCCTGAAGGTTGATCTTGATAAGGCTATTGAAAATTCACTTGATTTTGCGGCCCAGGATTTAAAGAATCAGTTGCTTGATCAACGAATTTCCGTGGTGCGAACCGCATCTGCCAATCCAAACGAGATTATTTTTACTCTGCCTAACTCTGATTCTCTCCAGTCGGTGAAGGATATTGTTAAGGGAGATTTTCCTAATCTTGATATTGATGTTCAGGCTGATGAGGGATCATTTCCCCGCATAATTATAACCTTAAAAAAAGACCAGATTGATTTTATTCACAAAAACGCGGTAAATCAGTCCCTGGAAATTATTAGAAACAGGATTGATCAATTTGGTGTTTCCGAGCCAGTTATTGTCCGCCAGGGTGAAGATGAAATTATCGTCCAGCTCCCTGGAGTCAAGGATCCTGATCGAGCCTTGAGCCTGATCGGCCAGACAGCCCAGTTGGAGTTTAAGGTAGTTGATGGTGAGGGTACTTCCACCTTGCCGGCTCTTATATCCCAGGCTGAAAATAGTGGTCAATGGCATGACGGAGAAAGCCGAAAAAAATTAAATCAGGTACTGGCCCATAGTCTGCCTTCTGATGCCCGGATATATTTTGAGAAGGAAGTTGACCCTGAGACTAAACTGGAAAAGAGAATTCCCCTGCTTCTTAAAAATCAGGTTCTGATGACCGGCGATATGGTTAAGGATGCCCAGGTCAGGGTAGGAGGAAGTTTTAATGAGCCCTATGTCAGTCTTGATTTAACCGGACGCGGCGGTAAAGTTTTCGCGAAGATTACCGAAAAATTTGTAAATCAAAGGCTGGCTATTGTTCTTGATGGCGTAGTTCGATCCGCCCCGGTAATCAGGGAAAAAATTATGGGCGGCAGCGCCCAGATTTCCGGCAGTTTTACCTATGAAGATGCTACAGATCTGGCGATTATTCTTCGAGTCGGCGCCCTGCCGGCTCCGGTTTCTATTGTCCAGAATTTGACGGTCGGCGCTTCCCTGGGGCAGGATTCAATTGACAAGGGTATTTCTTCCGGCCTGCTTGGTGCCGTCCTGGTCTTGATTTTTATGGTTGTCTATTACCGGATGTCAGGGGTTATAGCTAATCTTGCTCTTATCCTTAACATTTTTTTCCTTTTTGCCGGTCTTGCCGCCCTGCAGGCAACCTTGACCCTTCCCGGCATTGCCGGTATTATTCTCTCGATTGGTATGGCGGTTGACTCAAATGTCCTCATTTTCGAACGAATGCGTGAGGAGTTTGCCATAGGGAAGTCCGTCAAGTCCGGAGTAGAGGGTGGGTATGACATGGCCTTCTGGACCATTGTTGATTCCCAGGTTACTACCCTAATTACCGCTCTGGCTCTTTTCCTCTTCGGCACCGGGCCTATTAAAGGTTTTGCTGTTACCCTGTCACTGGGGGTAACATTTAATCTTTTTACCACCCTGTTTGCCACCCGCCTGGCCTACGAAGGGCTTTACAATATGAAGATGTTGAAGCCCCTGAAGTTTTTGCAGTTTGCCAAAAAAACCAAAATTAATTTCATGGGGGTCCGGAAGGTCGCCTTTGTCCTCTCCGGTACCCTGGTGCTGCTTGGCCTGGTAGCATTTGTGCAACTCCTCGGTGGACATGGTAATATCGGCGTTGACTTTTCCGGCGGAACAATCCTGCAGTATAAGGCTGATAAACCGTTTGAACTGGTAGAGATCAGGGATATTTTTAAGGATAACGGCATGGCTGGTATTGACCTGCAGCCTGTTTCCAATGAAAACAGACTGATTGTCAAGATGAAAAAATCTACTAAAGTAATTGAGGATAACAGTGAGCAGATTACCACAATGCTTAACAGCAGTCTTCCTGATCACAATTTTGTTTTAGAGAGTAAATCGGAAATTGGTTCATCTGTCAGCGAGATGCTGCGTGACAAGGCCCTGCAGGCGATTGCCATTTCCCTGCTTGGGGTTATTCTTTATCTTGCCCTGCGTTTTGATTTCCGTTTCGGGGTCGCCGCAGCCATTGCCACCTTCCATGATGTTGTTGTTGTTCTGGGAATCTGCTGGATTATGAACCTGGAAACAAACCTGCTTATAGTTACCGCCCTGCTTACCCTGGCCGGTTATTCCCTGAACGACTCAGTGGTTATCTTTGACAGGATAAGGGAAAATATGCATAAGGATAATCTTCATCTTGATTTTGCCGGAATAATTAATTTAAGTATTAATGAAGTTCTGGGCAGGACTATCGTTACATCGCTGACCACTCTCCTGGTTCTGCTAGCGCTGTTTCTGCTCGGTGGTTCCGTGATTCATGATTTCTCATTTGCCCTGCTGGCCGGAGTAATTGTCGGCACATATTCCTCCGTTTTTATTGCCAGCCCTGTACTGCATTTGTGGCAGCGTGATTAACTAGGAGGCTGTCCGAGAATGCCCTTTTTCCCCAACTCTGTGTTATTTTGAAAAAATAATGCTCGCAATATCAACTATATGGCTGTGCTTATTTTT
>JANTFJ010000095.1 GCA_024763495.1 Desulfobulbaceae bacterium
TGGGCAGGCAAAACCGCAGACGTAGCAGGGCTACGTTGAGGATTTTGACTGACCATGATCGTTTCAAAATGTGTTATAGTTCCCCCTCTAAAATGGGCAGTTAATTTTGAACGGGCCCTAAGTTTTGAAAAAGACAATTCTCATAGTTGATGATGTAGTCGGTAATATAAGAATATTAGCGGAGTTTCTTGCTGATTATCATATTGTTACTGCCCTGGACGGCCAGACGGCAATCAGGCTTGCTAATGTTGACAAGCCCCCGGATCTGATTCTGCTTGATATTATGATGCCGGAAATGAGTGGGTATGAGGTATGCAAAATTTTAAAATTATCTCATATTACCAGAGACATACCGATTATTTTTGTTTCAGTTAAAGATAAAACCGAAGATGAAGAAAAAGGATTTGATCTTGGCGCGGTTGATTATATAAGTAAACCTTTTAATTTGCAGATTGTCAGGGCCAGGGTAAAAAACCATCTTGAATTGAAAACCCACCGGGATAATCTGGCGGAACTGGTAGGGGCCAAGGAAAGGGAGATAAAAAGAATATACAAACAATTACTGCATGCCGAAAAAATGAGTCTTGCCGGTAAATTGTCAGCATCAATAGCCCATGAACTCGGCAGTCCTGTCTATGGGATAAGAAATTATCTTCTCAGTCTGCAGCAAAGTGGCATATTAAGCGGCAGTAACGAAAAAATGGCGAAACTGGCGATTGCCGAGTGCGGCAGAATAAAAGACATGATTATTAATCTGCAGAATTTTAACCGCCTGACCACCGGCAGAATGGAAGCGATAAATCTGCACTCCATAGTAGATGATATGCTCATGTTGTGCCTGAAAGATTTGAACCGGAAGAAGGTTAAGGTTATCAGGGAATATGGGCCGGACATCCCTGAGATTTTCTTAATTGTCGATCAGATGAAGCAGGTAGTTCTTAATCTCTTGAATAACAGCGGTGAGGCCATGACCGCTTCAGGAGGTGAAATTAAGATACGCACCAGGCGGAAAAATAATGTGATTTTGTTAATGATAAGTGATACGGGAGAGGGGATTGATCCGCAGATGATGGATTTGATTTTTCAACCTTTTTTTACTACCAAGCCGGGTAGCCAGGGCACAGGATTAGGATTGTCTCTCAGCCGGGAAATTGTTAAACGGCATGGCGGGACTATTCAGGTTACAAATAATCCTCACGGCGGCGCGACTTTTATAGTTGATCTGCCGATTAAAGAAGGGGTAAATGGATAAACCGGACAATGGAAAAATAAGGGTTGTGCTGGTTGATGATCATCTTCTTTTCAGGCAGAGCCTGAAAGTATTACTTGCCGGCCTGCCGGGTATTGAAGTAGTCGGCGAGACCGGCAATGGCCGTAACAGCTTGCATTTGATCGAGAAATTACAGCCTGATGTTGCTGTTTACGATATCTCAATGGATGGTCTGGGAGGATTGGAACTGGCTCCCCTGATTCCGGAAATTTCACCGCTGACCGAGGTTCTGATCCTCAGTATGCATAGTGACACAGATTATGTGAGGCGGGCTTTTCAGGTTAAATGCCGGGGATATGTCTTAAAAGCGGATTCAATTGAAGAGTTGGAGAGGGCAATCAGGTTAACTGCTTCCGGACAAACTTATTTAAGTCCGGCCATCAGTACTGATTTTATTGATCACCTGTTGAATGTGGAAAATAATACATCAGCAAGGGTTGTTTTGACCCCCAGGGAGAAGACGGTTGCCGGCCTGGTAGAGCAGGGCAGGGCAACTAATGAAATAGCTGATGAACTTTACATAAGCCCTAAAACTGTCCGGGTTCATGTGGCGAATATTATGAAAAAATTATCCTGTAACAGCCGGGCTGATCTCCTGCTTTATCTGAAATCAGTCGGCAATGGATAATAGCTAATCCATGAACACCACCCGCCCGCGCTTCAACATTCAGGCGCATGTCCCGCAGTCTGCTGAACCTCCTTTAATTTTGTAAAGGGCGTGGGCCAGGACGGGAAGAACTGTTTCAAGGTTTTCCCTGGCCGCTTTTTCACTGCCCGGCAAATTAATTATTAAACTTTCCGCCCTTATTCCGGCAATTCCCCTGGAGAGCATGGCCCTTGATGTGATGCCAAGGCTTGCCTGGCGCATGGCCTCGCTGATTCCAGGAACTTCCCTGCTGATTATTGTCCTGGTTGCCTCAGGGGTTAGATCGTCCGGGCTGACTCCGGTGCCGCCTGTGGTGATTACCAGGTCAATCTTCTGCTGATCAACCCATTGACGCAGGGTGGAGCTGATCGCCTGCTGATCATCCGGGACGATCCGGTAGGCAGCCAGGCGGAAGTCTGCCCCGATCAGCTGTTTTTTTAACTGTTCACCGCTGGTATCATCTCTTTCCCCCCTGGAACCTTTACTGCTGACGGTCAATATTCCACAGGTGTATGTCGGCTTTGACGGCTTTGACAATTAGTGCTTACTCCCTGGTTGTGGCAGTTTTTCGCCCTACCTTAATAGTTACTCTTTTTTCCCGGCATCCTCAATGATTTTATCGGCCAGTTGGGCGGGAACTTCCTCGTAATGAGACTGTTCCATGGTATAGGTTCCCCGGCCCCCGGTAATCGAGGTAAGTTCAGGGGCATATCCCAGTACTTCAGCCATGGGTACCTGAGCTGAAATTATTTCTTCTTTGCCCTCGGAATCCATACCTACAACTTTGCCTCGCCGACTGTTCAGGTCGCCAATAACATCACCAACACAATCCTTGGGGATATTAATTACAACATTCATAACAGGTTCAAGCAAAACAGGCGAGGCTTCAACCGCACCCTTTTTAAAGGCCAGGGATCCGGAAATCTTAAAGGCCATTTCCGATGAATCAACCGCGTGAAAGGAGCCGTCTACCAGGGCAACCTGGATGTCAACCGTAGGGTAACCAGCCAGCACGCCTTTGACCATAGCCTCGCTGACACCTTTTTCCACTGCCGGGATATACTGACGGGGAATAGCGCCGCCAACGATTTTATTTTCAAATTGAAAGCCGCTGCCACTGGGTAAAGAAGAAATTTCAATCCAGGAATCAGCAAACTGGCCGCGGCCGCCTGACTGTTTCTTGTGTTTGCCCTGTACCCTGGCGGAGCCTTTCAGGGTTTCAAGATATGGAACCTTGGGAGCCTGCAGGGTCATTTCGACCCCGAATTTACGTTTGATTCTTTCGCCGAGCACCAGCAGGTGAACCTGGCCGATACCGGCAAGCAGAATATCTCCGGTTTGTTCCTGCCTGGTTAACTGTAAAGTGGGATCTTCCTCCAGCATTTTGGAAATTGAGGAAAACAGTTTGTCTTCATCATCTGTCTTGGCCGGTGAAACAGCAAAAGACATCATTGGTTTTATCGGCTTCAATTCCTCGTAAATTATTGGTTGTTTGGCATCACAAAGAGTATCACCTGTAGTGGTTTCTTTTAACTTGGCAACAGCGACAATCATGCCCGGCCCGATGCTGTCAACCGGACTGCTTTCTTTTCCTTCCATGAGGAGAAGGTTGCCGAATTTTTCATTTGTTTCCTTGTTGACATTGTAAAAGTAACTCTCGCTCAGGGTGCCGGAGAAAACTCGAAAAATTGTCAGACGACCGGCATATGGATCAGCCATTGTTTTAAAGACCTGGGCCGAGAACGGAGCGTCAATTGTCGGTTCCCGTTCAATGATATCGCCTGTTTTGGGGTCAACCCCTGTTTTAGATTCTTTATCAGCAGGAGATGGCAGCAGGTCGCAAACAGCATTTAAGAGAAGTTCTGTGCCCAGATTTTCTGTGGCACTGCCTGGAATAACCGGATTAAGCAGACCGTTGATTACCCCGTTGCGGAGGCCTGCCAGCATTTCATCCCGGCTGAGTTCGCCGTCATCAAGAAATTTTTCTATCAGGTCATCATCTGTTTCGGCAATATGCTCCATCACTTCTTCCCGTTTGATGGATATTTCGTCAGCCATGTTTTCCGGTATGGGGGTTTCGGTAATTTTCCCTTTATTGTCAAGGAGATAAGCCTTGTCGTTGATTATATCAACAACTCCCTTGAAATCGGCCTCAGCTCCAATAGGCAGATAAAGTTCCAATGGTTCAAACGGCAGGCTTTCCTTGATCTGGGCAACTGCTTTTTCCTGGTCAGCCCGTTCTTTATCCATTTTATTAAGGAAAATAAGACATGGGAGATTTTCTGCCTGGAGGTAGCCGGCTATTTTTTCAGTTTGAAATTTGACCGGGGTCTGAGCGTCTATGACAAAAATTGCCGCGTCGGTGACGTGAGCTGCGTAACGAGCTTCATTGATGAAGTTATCGTCGCCCGGAGTGTCAATGATGAAAACCTGTTTCTTTTTCCAGTTGAAATGATTAAAAGATGAATTAATTGAAATTTTACGTTGAGTTTCTTCGGGCTCAAAATCCATTATCGCGGAACCATCATCGACTTTGCCAAGCCGTTTGGTTTTTCCTGCTGAAAAAAGCAGGGCCTCAGCCATCGATGTTTTGCCGCTTTTGCCCTGGCCAAATAACGCTACATTTCTAATAAGTTTAACATCTTTCATCACTTCCTCCGTATCAAGCAAAAAATAAAATTTTATTCCGGCATAAGGTCAGACATATCTTGAGAACTTCCTTATAATTACTTTTTTTATCATTGAAACGAAATTCGACTTGGCATACTATTCTTTAAGGCAAGTTAAAGTCAAGTAATGAAAGCGAGATATATGAAAAAACCTGCAAGTGACACAGGAAAAATAGCCAGATCAGCAGGAATTGTCAGTATTGCCGTGATGTGCAGTCGAATCCTGGGACTGGTACGGGAACAGGTATTTGCCGTTATGTTTGGGGCCGGGTTCGCTTATGATTCATTTGTTGTCGCTTTCCGAATTCCCAATCTGCTCCGTGACCTTTTTGGCGAAGGAGCGCTCAGTTCAGCCTTTGTTACGGTTTTTTCAGATTATGATGCCAATAAAGACGAACATGAAACCTGGAGACTGGCGGGAAATGTCCTGGTTTTTTTTGCCATCCTGCTCAGTTTAGTTACCCTGCTGGGCATATTTTTTTCCAAACCGATTATTTTGCTGTTAGTAGATAATGAGTTTGCTCAGGTTGCGGGAAAATTGGCATTGACCCGGATATTGACCATAGTCATGTTCCCGTTTTTAATTTTTGTCTCTCTTGCAGCCGTAGTTATGGGTATTCTCAATACCAGGGGTAAATTTTTCATCCCTTCCATGTCTTCAAGTTTTTTTAATATGGGTTCCATTGTCGGCGGAGTAAGCCTGGCTCTGATCATGCCCAGGTTTGGCCAACCCGCTATTATGGGCATGGCGTTCGGTACCCTGATAGGTGGTTGTCTGCAGTTGGCCGGACAGCTTCCCAGTCTATACAAAACCGGATTTGTTTTCTATCCCCGGCTTAATCTGCGAGACCCTGGCCTCCAGCGCATTCTGCGCCTTATGCTGCCCGCTGTTTTCGGGCTCTCAGCCACCCAGATTAATATTTTTATTAATACCAGATTTGCCTCATCCTGTGTTGAGGGCAGTGTCTCCTGGTTAAATTACGCCTTTCGTCTGGTGCAGTTTCCTATCGGCGTTTTCGGGGTTGCTATTTCTGTTGCCAGCCTGCCGTTAATTGCTAAATATGCTTCCCGAAATGATTTGACCCGGTTAAAGGATGCTTTTACTTCATCCCTGACCATGGCCTTTTGCCTGACCATACCTGCTACGGTCGGCCTTTACCTGCTGGCTGAACCGATTATCCGGCTTATATTCGAGCATGGTGCTTTTACCGCATTTGATACAGCGAAAACCGCCGAGGCCCTGGCTTTTTATTCTCTGGGTCTTTTTGCCTATTCCGCTGTAAAGATCATGGTTCCTGTTTTTTTTGCCCTGGACGATACCCGCTATCCGGTAATTGCCAGTTTTATTGCCGTGCTGATGAACATTGTTGTTATTACCATGACTCTTGATCTCTTTCAGCATCGGGCAATTGCTTTTGCCACTTCCATGTCAATGATATTTAATTTTTTCTTTTTAAGTATTGTCCTGTATAAAAAAGTGGAGGGATATTCCCTGGCGTATCTGGTAGTTTGCTTTGGAAAAATATGTCTGGCCTCCGGTCTTATGGGGTTGTGGCTGATAAATTTAATGAACTGGCTGGGCGGTTACTTGATCGGCTCCATCGGCAGCCAGATTCTTGGCCTGCTGATTTATATTGTCAGCAGTGTGGCGGTATATGGAATTTTTCTGTATCTTTTGCGGCTTCGTGAGATTAATTTTCTGGTGGACAGGCTGAAGAATAATTTTTCCTGATTTTTTGCCGGTATTAAGGTGTGAGCAGATTGACTGTATCTTAAATTTAACCGCCTGCTGGTTGAAAATGCCTGAGGAGCTCAAGCTGGGCCAGAAGTGCGGTAACTGCGGTTTCAACCTTGAGAATCCTGGGGCCCATGGAAAACAGCTTAAACTCCTGTTCCCGGAATTTTTCGATTTCATAATCAAGCCAGCCGCCTTCCGGGCCGACGGCCAGCAAAACTTTCTCCCGCAGGGGAACAGGAATGACCTGGGGAAGTAAAGCGCTTGTCAGCGGATGGGCCATCAGCCTGACAGGACAGGAAAGGCTTATCCGGGGAATCATATCTTCCACAAAGGGCCGGAAGCGGGGATGGATTGCGACCCTGGGCAGCATGGTAGTTCCTGCCTGCTCAAGGCCATGGCAGAGATAGTCGGTCATGATTTCGTCTTTCAGCAGCGAGGCGTTGAAGAAACTTTTTTCTACCCGTCTGCTGTTGATCAGGTAGATGTTGTCAACTCCAAGACAAGCACTCTGGGCAAGTATCCTTTTCAGCATGATCGGCCGGGGCAGGGCCAGTATCAGATCAGTCATCGGCCTTGAGACAGGCTTGTTGTCCAGTTTGATGTCAAGGGTAACCTGGCTGGGAGAAATTGACCTGACCATGCCGCTGCCCCTGGGGCCGTTCAGCACCCCGACTTTCAGGATGTCGCCGGGACGGGATTTTAGAATTTTGTGGATATGCCGGGCCCGGCAGTCGTCCAGGTTAAGCTGGTTTTTTTTAAGTTCTTTTGCGGCAAATAGAATGATATTCATGGGTTAATGGGTTAATGGGTTAATGGGTTAGATGTACAGTTATTTTTACAATATATTTCTTTTTCTCAGCCTGATAATACTTTTTCCGGTACTTTTCGTCAAAGTAATCATCTCCCCGAAATATAAGGGGAGAATTCTGCGGCGGCTCGGGAAAGGGCTGCGCGGGCGGTTGAGCGGGCTCAGCCATGGCAGACCGAGGATTTGGATTCATGCCCTTTCCGTGGGTGAAGCAGCTTCGGCCAGATCGTTACTTGGCGAAATAAGGTGTGTTTATCCGCAGGCAATAATTATTTTTTCCGCCACGACCCGTTCCGGTGAAAAGTACAGTAAAAATTCCCTTGAAAAGTGGGTAGATCTGTTTATTCCTTTTCCTCTTGATCTGGCCTGTATTGTCAGAAAATTCATTACTCTTGTCGAACCTGATCTGTTTATCCTGATTGAGACGGATTTCTGGCCGAATTTTCTGCATGAACTGGCGGAACAAAAAATTCCGGCAATTTTAGTTAATGGCCGGGTTTCCGCGAACTCATACCGAAATTATAAACGTTTCCGGTTTCTTTTTAAGCCGATGTTTGCCTCTTTTCGTTTTCTGGCCATGCAGACCAGTGGGGATGTCGCGAAATTTATCTCCCTGGGACTTGAGGCGGAAAAGGTCAGGGCCCTGGGTAATTTGAAATATGACAGCCTGGTTCCCGATATTCCGGGGCAGGGCAGGGGGACTGTCCGGAATACAGGCATTGCTGCTGATAAACTTGTTTTTATTGCCGGCAGCATTCATAAAGGGGAGGAAGAGATCATTTTCAGGGTCTTTGGCCGCTTGCTGAAAAAATATGTCAATCTGTTTATGGTTATTGCTCCGCGTGAGTTGATGATTTGTAATGATCTGCTTAAAGCAGCCAGGCTGAAGGGCTTTAATGCCTGTTTTCGTACTGCCGGTTCAGTCCCGGAAGATTGCCGGGTGATGATTCTGGACACCATGGGAGAACTTGCCGGCTGCTATGGCCTGGCTGACCTGGCTTTTGTCGGCGGCAGTATGGTTGCTGAAGGAGGCCACAATCCCCTTGAACCTGCTGCCCTGGCCAGGCCGGTTATTTTTGGCCCCCACATGGAAGATTTTGCTGAAATAAGCCGGGATCTGCTGGCGGCCCGGGCCTGTATGCAGGTCGCGGATGAAGAGGAGCTTTTCATGGTAATGGAACAAATGCTGGCTGATAAATTATTAAGAGAAGAGATCGGCCAGAGAGGTGCTGATTTTGTCAGTGAACAGCAGGGGGTGACCCGGAAGCATGTAGAGCTTATCAGCAATGTGCTGGCTGACAGCGGGCTTTAATGAGCTGGTATGCCGTGGTGAACGGTTACGATTTGTCAAATGTAACTACTCGCGGGGGCAGGTGTCATCCTTAGGCGCAATATAAACATTAAATGTCCACATTATACCTTATCTGTACTGATTTATTTTTGGTAAGCGCTCCATGAACACACCCTGCACGCGCTTCAACCCTGCGATATAGCGATGTATTATCGCAGGGCGTGGAGCACGCGCATGGCGGTGCCCCTGAATCCCTTACAGTTATGGGGTTATCGCCACCTGGGTGTACTTTATTGAGC